>NZ_JALHBH010000110.1:0-171869 GCF_022836805.1 Pseudomonas sp. RGM 3321 | reverse complement strand
AGTCGCACGGCCTCAAGCTTGAACTCGAGGGTGTATTTAACGCGGTCTGTCTTGAGCTTAGTCATGTCGTATCCTTGCGGCTATTGAGGCACCTGGCAAGGGATACGTTTTTCAGGGGCAAGGTCAGGCTGCCTTCGCCCTGCCTAAACAAACGCCTCATCACTCGCACCATTACAAGCTTGAAGAAGTCATGTCCCTAGACATTGACGATGACACAGCCAGACAGTGGATCGCTGCAGGTTATGGCAAGTCTGGCTGGCGTGTACTGATCGCCCGTCATGGGCTTGCGATGCTTCCGGAGTTGGTCGCCGCCCTGCCTACCAGCTTCTCAGGTATCGACTATGTACCAGAGCTTGAATACCTCGCATATCTGGACAATGCCCCCGAATCTCTCATCCCAGAAATATGGGGACGAGTGAGAGGACAGATGCAGCCCAAAACAACTCAGGATGTTTTGCTCGTGGCGGCAACCATCAAGCCACGCGGGATGTTGAGCATCATTGAGTTTCTGAAGTCCGCGGCCTTCTCGATACCGGCATACCACCTCGACATCGTGCTACATATCTACAAGGACTGGCAGAGAGACACTCGACACTTACTAAAGATCGAGACAAGTGGTAAGTCCCGCCCTTTGGACGAGCACATTGCACTGTGTGCACTCGAAAATGAGTGGGAGCATCATGCCACCCCCTCACTTATTTCGAGATGTCCGAATATCGCTATTGAGGCTGTCCTTACGCGGTTTGCGAATGATGAGGCTCGCCAGGAACAAATCCTGAATTACTTGAAAGTCAGCGTATTCCATGACGGCTTGTTCGAGACCATGCTTAAGAAGCCACCATTGGCGAAATTGATTCCGCAGGTGTTCAGTGAATGCTTTGAGTCATTTCCTGAGACCGCTGTGATTGCAGCTATCCATTGCTCCGACATAGAACAGAATGCACTTTTCTACAGGCTAAGCCAGTCAAGCAATCCACTCCATCGTCGCGCTCATGGCGTATTAATAACCCGTGAACTTCAAAAATCAGAAGCCCCCCACGATTATCACGCCTTCGCCAACCTACTGAGATCCCATCCTCGATACGACCTGATCAACCTACTTACAGAGTCAATATTGAAAGGGGGCCTGGAGACTACGAATGAGAGGGCATTATGGCTTATACGCGAGGTAGAGAACGTTAGGGGTGAGCTTTTAATTACCGAGGCGGGGGTATTCATTCCATAGCAGCAACACTCGTTTTTACTGTCTTATATCCACGGAAAAGCAAATGAGCAGCAGATATCAGGCAAGGACAAGTAATGGGCGTGGTGCAGGATCAATGAAAACAGAGGGCTGGACGGGGTTTTGAGGTTTGACAAAACTTGACGATTTTCAGTGCAGGTGACAAAACGTGAAACTCATCGAAAATAAGCAGCCCGACGCCTTCCAGCGCCGGATCGTCCTGCAAACGACGCGTGAGAATGCCCTCGGTGACCACTTCAATACGCGTCTTCGGGCCGACCCTACTTTCCAGACGAATCCGATAGCCCACCGTCTCGCCGACCTTTTCGCCCAGTTCACTGGCCAACCGCTCGGCAGCCGCTCTCGCGGCCAGGCGCCGAGGTTCCAGCATCAGAATGGTCTGCCCGGCCAGCCAGGTTTCCTCAAGCAGCGCGAGCGGCACACGCGTGGTCTTGCCCGCGCCGGGAGGGGCTTCGAGTACGGCTTCATGGCGTGTGGACAAGGCCTGGCGCAGGGCTGGCAGGACGGCATCGATGGGTAACGAAATCATGGGGGCTCCCGGAGAGATGCGGGAGAGTATACCGGGGTGGGGTTGGGGAATCAGGCGGCGTATTTTAGCTGAACGGCAGTCGCCAGAAAGACTGCCGCAAGCATGCCTCACGCCGAAAAATCAGACCTGGACCTCGTCGCCTTTCTCATCAATAAGGCCATTGTCGTATTTCTTGCGCAATTCTGGATCGGACAAAATCTTGAACGCATTTGAAATCACTTTGAAACGCTCAGTCGCCTCAGCCTCGTTACCGACGTTCTTATCAGGATGATTCTTCAGCGAGGCTTTCTTGTAGGCCGTTTTGACTGCGGAGAGGTCCGCCGTCATGTCCGAGAGGCCCAGATGCGCGTACAGCGGCTTGACGGGTGGCTTGGCGGGGCCGGAATCGTCCACCTTCGCGGACGCGCCAGCAGCGGGCGTGTCGTGGGGCCGATCTGCTGACGGCCGCTGAGCGCCTGCATGGGGCTCGGCTTTCGGCGGTGGCGGCGGCGCGCTGTTGGCAGCCTGGGGGCGAGTGCGTGGAGGCGTTTGTGGGCGTGCTTGCTGTTGAGTGCTTTCAGGTCTCCAGGACGGGCCCGGCGTGGGTCGTCGCACGCGATCGGTGTTCGACTGACGAATCTCGTTGATCAGTTGATCAGCGATGTCGTTCATCAGTTTGTTCAGCTTCAGGTTGCTGGAGAAGAACGCATAGTTCGCCTCACTGTTGTGCTTGCCATACCCAGGTTCGGGCTTGACCATCGCCTCGGCCAGCGTCTTGCCCAGAGAGAACAGCAGGTTGCCCTTGCTATCGCTGACGCCCAAAAAGCTCATCACGTTGCGCATCGACTTGTCGCGCTCCCAGACAACGCTGGCCACGTCGAAGGCAGCTCGCGCCAGATTGAATCGGCCTCCCCCTTCGTGCGTCTCGACATGGGTCACCGGTTCCTTGCCGCGCAATGCGTCGAGGATCACCGCGAGGCCTTTCTGCTGACGCTCGTTGAGCCGGCCTTTCTGCTCCAGCAATGAGTTGTTGACCTGCAACGCCACTTTGCCAGCGATATGGCTGACGACGTTCATCGCGCGGTCTATCGTTGGCTTTGTCGAATCGCTGAGCGCCACACGCGCCAACGAAGATGCAATGCTGGTGAGGTTGATCATATGCGTCCCCGGAAACTCATTGTCGTCTTGGTGGCAAGCAACGGGATCTGGTTCCACGGGCGAGTCAATATTCGATGCAGGGCTCGGGTATAAGGCTCACGGCGTTCCGTTTCGGCCGTGCAAGCGGTAGCCGGGACGTTCGCTCAGTCGTTCGTAATAGGCCTTCACTGCCGGGAAGTCCGGATGACTTAACGGCGTTTCAAACCAGCGATTTACTGAAAGGCCCATCGGGATGTCTGCCAGCGAAAACTCGCTGCCGCTAACGTACGCCCCGGTAGCATCAAGCTGTCGATCCAGGATCGCCATGTGTCGGGTCCATTGACGGCATCCGGCAGCCAGCGCGTCAGGGTCTTGATGGGCGACGCTGTGCCTGACCAGCGACATGAAGGCATAACCCCAGGATTTGTTGAGATCTGTGGCCTGCCAGTCGATCCATTGATCCACTCTGGCTCTGGCTATTGCGTCCGCTGGATAGAGATGCACGGCGTTGTCGCGGTTCGCCAGGTACCTGATGATCGTGTTCGACTCCCACAGAACGAAGCCATTGTCCTCAATGACTGGAACCATCGCATTGGGGTTGAGTGCCATGAATTCAGGCGTGTTGGTTTCCCTGAAACCAGAGCCCCAATCCTGCCGTTCGAACGGGATTTCCAACTCTGCACAGGTCCAGAGCACTTTGCGGACATTGATCGATGAGGCTTTGCCCAGTATCTGTAGCATTCCATCTCCTTATGGTTAGCCCGCCTTGGCCGCCATCGCAAAAATCGAATCACCCACGATTATTTGTAAAGTCATTCACGTCCATCGGTACCAATTTTTTATTAAATGAATACTCACCGCCGAGTTCATAAAATTTCGCTTTGGTGTAAACATAGATTTTCTTGCTGGTCGCGAACATAAATGTGTCGGAAGACGCCATATCAGAAAATCGCTCAGCGCCAGAGGTATGCAGAAAGACGAGATCATTGCCTACCACCCCCAGCAGGCCTTGACCCCAATTATCATACTTTAAAAAATCTTCTAACTCTCTATGCCCCGCACATTCAGAAATACCGTGTTCAGGACAATCAACAGGAATCAACGGACGAAAATCGTATAAATCAATGTCGCCAATACTCAAACCGCCGACGAACATCTCGTTGCCGCTCATAGAGACACTAAGACTGCGCCACTTTTTGTCATCACCCAAGGGAAAAACCACCGAAAAAAGATGTGGATCTGCGCCCTTTATCTTTCGTCCCCCATAGTAAACAGAAATATCGTCTTTGGCGTAATAGGCAAGCTGATCAGTCTGCCAGTCAACACCCCCCTGAAGGCTGCCCTCCAGCGGCTTGAAGGAAGGCGAGTAATGTGCCACTAGGTTAAGCTCGCGCGTCTCGATCGAGTTGATCTGACCTTGTTTTGATAACAGGCATGAAAACGAAAAATTACTAATCGCTCCTGAGGCATCACCGGCGCCAGTGATGCAGGGTTTCTCCTTATAACGTACTTGGTTCATCCAATAGACGTCGTCGTCAAGCACCACGTAATGGGCAGAAAGAGTACGAAGATCCGAAGAACACTTTCGTGTCTTCTTTTTTGAATCATCAATGGTCCCGTCTCCACTGAAGCGCCCGCTAACAACCTCCTCGCATACGACATTGATATGATCATTACCCATATCACCGGGCAGAGCTTCATATACGGCATGGCCAACAAAACCCAGTACTGCCAGCCCTCCCGCAATTATCAACAGTCTACGACCCGGTCTCACATACATCTCCTTATGTTTAGTGCTGCTGGAGGCTGACAGACTTGCTTCGCCTCATTATTCATGACAAGCATGTTATGACGAAGAGCGTTACAAAATGCGTCCCCACGCAGAGTGTGGAACGAGCGACTGCATTCAGCCCGCCCTGGCCGCCATCGCCGTGACTTCCACCCGCATCCCTTCAACCGCCAACGCCGCCACGCCCACCGCTGCGCGCACTGGCCACGGCTTTTTGAAGAAGCGTTTGTACACTTCATTGAAAGCCGCCCGGTCCGCCATGTCGGTCAGGTAGATGGTCAGGTGCATGACGCGGTCCATCGAGCTACCGGCTCGTTCCAATGCATCTTTCAAGGCCCGCAGGGTGCATTCGCTCTGCTCGGTGATGCCGCCCAGTTCCAGGCTGCCATCCGGATGGGTCGGGATCTGGGTGCTGACCAGCACACCGTTGAAGTCGGCGACGTCCGAGGAAATGGAGTCCGCATCGGGATCGGGGGTGAAGATGATGTCTGCGTTTGCCATGGGATCTCTGCTTTGCAAAAGACGGAAAACGCCAAGCCTACGCGAGCGACAGTTAGGGGTCGAGCCGCGGACTTTGTCGCGGAAAGTTGAAATGCGCCGCGTTGCTCTACAGAATCGCGCCCGGACCCGGCCATGCTGTCGGGCGCTTGGGGTGAAAGGGGTTGCCGTTGAACGAACAGAGACTGTCCATGCGCCTTGAGCGTGTGGCGACACACGTACCGGCCGGTGCGCGCCTGGCTGATATCGGCTCGGATCACGGTTATCTGCCGGTCGCGCTGCTGAAGCGCGGCGCGATCTCGGCGGCGGTGGCTGGCGAAGTGGCGTTGACGCCGTTCCACGCAGCCGAACGTAGCGTGCGCGAGAACGAACTGGAGCAACAGGTCTGCGTGCGCCTGGCCGATGGTCTGGCGGCGATTGAGGCGGAAGACGGGATAACGGCAGTCAGCATGTGCGGGATGGGTGGCGAGACGATCCGCGACATCCTTGAATGTGGCAAGGCGCGCCTGAGCGGTCGGGAACGCTTGATCCTGCAACCCAACGGCGGCGAGCAGCCGTTGCGTCTTTGGCTGATGGAGCATGACTACCGCATCATCAGCGAAGAGGTGCTGCGGGAAAACCGCTTCGACTACGAAATCATCGTCGCCGAGCGCACCGGGCCCGTGACCTACACCGCCGAGGAGCTGTATTTCGGCCCGCTGCAGATGCAGGCGCGCAGCCCGGCGTTTCTGCTCAAGTGGCAGCGTTTATTGGGCAAAAAACAGAAAACGCTGAACAACTTCGAAAGGGCACAGAAAGGCGTGAGCGAAGAGAAGCTGCAGGACGTTGCGCAACAGGTCCGCTGGATTAGCGCATTGCTGGCCTGAAAATAGAACTCGTGCACGAACTTGCTCTCAAATTCTCAAATCCGCATGATCCACAGTTCAGGCTTTATGGCGCCTTCATCTGGTGGCGTCAAAGTTGCAATGTGACGCGGAGCGTCACGAACTGCATTCCCACGCGGAGCGTGAGGAACGAGAGGTGTCCGGGAGATTACTTCTCGTGACCATGCCCGGCGCAAGGCAAATCAGCCGGGCGCGCCTTGTTTATCTCGCGCCAATGCTCTGCGTGAGGAACGAGAGGTGTTCGCGAGAACGATTCTGGTGACCATGCTCGGCGCAATGCAATCAGCCCGGCGCGTCCTCTGTACAACCATCGACGGGAGCAACACGACCATGTATTCAGACGTACTTTCCTGGGGCCACGGACCTCGTCTGTTCGAAGTCTTCCTTGAGCCAACCTGCCCTTTTTCAGTGAAGGCGTTCTTCAAGCTTGATGAGCTGCTGGCTCAGGCCGGAGAAGACAAGATCACTGTCCGAATCCGCCTGCAATCCCAGCCTTGGCACATGTTTTCGGGCGTTATCGTGCGCTGCATTCTGGCGGCTGCGACACTGGAAGGCGGCAAGGAAAGCGCCAAGGCCGTCATGACAGCGGTCGCCTCGCACCGTGAAGAGTTTGAGTTTGAACACCACGCCACAGGCCCGAACATGGACGCGACGCCCAATGACATCATCGCGCGTATCGAGCGTTACAGCGGCCTTGCGCTGGCTGAGGCATTCGCCAATCCCGAGCTTGAACACGCCGTGAAATGGCACGCTAAATACGCCCGCCAGAACGGCATACACGTCTCGCCGACCTTCATGATCGACGGTCTTGTGCAGCCGGGCTTGAGCAGTGGCGACCCAGTATCGAAGTGGGTCGCGGAGATAGGCTGAGAGGCAAGCTCAACCCAGCGCATCGATGCGCTCATTGATCCACTCACGGCTCCGCGCCAAAGCCTTGCGCGCCAAGGTAGTCGGGAAGTGAATGAAGCCGTGCGGCGATTCGGGCAGAAGGTGCATTTCAACGTCTGTCAGGCTGGCCCAGCGCTCAGCCATTTGCAGGGTGTCGTCCAGAAGCGGATCAATCTCCCCGACGAACATCAGCGCCGGTGGAAGGTCAGTCAAATCGCCATACAGGAGCGATAGTGGCGGCTCGCGGCGTTTATCGTCACTTCGGTCAGGGGTAAGCAAACGCATTGCACCGACCATGCCCGGGCCATCCAGCACGAGTGTTTCGGGACCTGCGGTGCGTACACTTTTTGTCCCTGTGAGGTCGTAAACGCCGTAGTACAAGACCGTACCTGCTACGCGCTTGAGCAAGTCAGATTTGTCTTTCAGCTTCAGGAGAGTGGCCGCAGCGAGATGACCGCCAGCTGATTCGCCAACGACAATAACGGGCAGACCGGCAAACTCGTCGCACTCGTTTCCCAACAGCCAGCATGCGGCCGAAAAGCAATCTTCCATCAGGCCTTCGATGGGGGTCGTCACCGCCAGTCGGTAATCGACCGAAACCACCGCCACATTGCAGGCGTTGACCATGCCGACGTTGAGCTCATCGTTCATCTGGGCGTTGCCGATCACCCATCCGCCACCGTGAATATCGAACACCACGCCTCTGGGCTTGCCTTTGGGCCTGATGATACGCACGGGGACCGGTACGTTATCCGTGCTGACCGTTCTTTTTTCAATCCGCAGCCCATGCCCGCCCGGTTTGAAAGCGCTGCCAATCTGAGCCGCACGCAATAACGCCTGAATCAACCGGGGTGTAACACGATTGCGGATCTGGAAGCGCGGCATTCGCGCGAGGGTTTTATTAAACCGCCGCACTTCTGACAACTCTTGCTCACTGCAGGGCCAAGGCTGTTTTTTGTCCAATTTCTGCTCTCTTGTCAGGCTGACATGTGCGGGGGCCGACAAAGCGCTTGCCCCCATCTGTACCTGAGAGGCTCTTAGTCATAAAACGGTTCAACGGATGCCCGACTGCCCACGAAAAAACTGTCCGCGACCAGCTGCAATGGTTGCAGGTCCAGGTCACTGGCCCTGTTGCCGATCAACTGTTGGAAGTGTCGATACACCGCCGCGTACTCGCCCTCCTCCGAAACCGTCTGGCGCACGCCATCGATACTCAACAATGCGCCGCCGTTATCCAGGCGCAAGGTGCCTTCGGCGCAACGAATCTCGATGCTCCAGAGTTCGTCATGACCATGATCGAAGTCGAACTCGGCACGGATATCGAGCTGACGCGTGTCGGACATCTTGATAGAAGCGGCAATTGGCGACTGGCAGTTGCTCGGCACGCGCAGTTCGGCAGATTCGACGAACAATGGAAGTGGCAGCAAATGGGTCACTATCGACAGGGCGTTGATGCCCGGATCGAAAACACCCAGGCCGCCGGGCTGCCAGATCCATGCCTGACCGGGGTGCCATTTGCGCACATCTTCCTTCCAGTCGATATGAACACTGTGCAGAGTACGGGTGGACAACCACTCACGCGCTGCTTCGATGCCCTGCGCATAACGCGAATGCCAGGCGAACAGACCACTGACGCCCTGCTCCGACACATGCTCCACCAACGCCATCGCCTCACCCAGGGTCGCGCACGGCGGTTTCTCGACCAGCACGTGTTTGCCGGCCGCCAACGCCTCTTGCACCAGGGCAAAGCGACCTTGCGGGGGCGTACAGAACGCAATGGCGTCAACCTGCAGCCCGCTCGCAAGCAGTTCGCCCAGGGATTTGAAATTCTCTACCCCGGCGCACGGCTGGCCTTGCGTGGCCACGGCCACCAGCTCAAACGCAGGGTTGGCGTGGATGGCAGGGACGTGTTGATCCTGCGCAATCTTGCCGTAGCCCACCAGACCGAGACGAATCGGTTGCATACATGACTCCTGAGTTTTTGTAATTATCGTGGGCACAGTAAACCAGATGTTAATAGTGGGCGGTAAGGGGACACTAGCAAAGCGGGAGTGTTTTCGGTCAAAGACCGTCTGATGAGAGCATTGAAGCCGTTTAACGTTTGTCTTTAGACTTGGCGCACACCCAAATGAAAAAGTGCACGTCCTTGAACAAAAAGCAACGTGACGAAATCAGCAAATTGCTCAGCTACCTGCTGCGCCACGCCCCCGAATCAATGGGCCTGACCCTGGACCGCGACGGCTGGAGTGATGTCGATGATCTGATCCGGAAAGCAAACGCGCACGGCCATGCTTTCGACCGCCAGGCATTGAATGAAGTGGTTGAGACCAACGAGAAAAAACGCTTCACGCTATCCGAAGATGGCCAGCGCATTCGTGCAGCACAGGGCCACAGCACCGATCAGGTTCAAGTGCAGCACGCCGAAAAGGAACCGCCAGCTACGCTTTATCATGGCACCGCAAGTCGCTTCATGACCTCCATCGAAACACAGGAGCTGATCGCAGGCAGTCGGCATCATGTTCATCTGACTGAAGATCCAGAGACCGCAATGAGCGTCGGCAAACGATACGGGCAACCGGTGCTTCTTGCCGTTGACGCGAAGGGTATGTTTGAGGCCGGGGTACGGTTTTTTCAGGCAGATAACGGGATTTGGTTGGTGAAAGCGGTGAGTCGAGATTCACTCACAGTGCTGCGTTTGCCCATACCTGAATAGCCGCGCAGTACAGGTGATTGTGAGCAGGCAAGAACCAGAGCCGAGCGTCGGAAACGATACCCGCCGTTACCAAAACCCGAAAACGAGGAGGCCCCGCAAGCGGGGCCACAACTTAACCTAGTCTCATCACCGTTTCTTGTGGCACGGGAGTGGAGTTTCCAGGGCAGCGACGTAAATTTACCACACTACGAGACAACGTCAACTCCCAAGATAGGATTTGAAAGCGCCTGACCTACCTATCGCGATCAGAACGAGCACCTTAGGCTGCTTGCCCAGCTCCAGCACACGCCAAGACAGGGCTCACTTCGCTTTCTCGCTCGCGCCTCGATAATTTGTCTTAAAGCCATCCAGATACAGCTATAGGCTTCTACGAGAAATCTTTGACGTGTACCCTTTCGGTTTTGGCCCAAGGAATGCCGACCGGCCATCTTTACACTCAGGAGCAGTGAGTCGCTATGGTTTGGCAAACGCTGGAGGCGAAGCTTTCTACGCCAAGGATGTCCCGCTACCTGAAAGGCAACCGAGACAAGGACCGAGCCGCAGAGGCTTACGTCCACAATATGAAAATTGCCGAGTCTCTCGTTTCAGTTTTTCATGTTCTTGAGGTAGCTGTGCGTAACGGAATTCAGAAAGAAATGGCCTTGGAGTACGGCCGGGATGACTGGTACGAAGAATGGAATGGTACTGGCAATGCAAATTTCCAGAAACTTTATGACAAGATTTCAGAGGCCAAGAATGAGCTTCGTAATCGAAGGGTTGAGCTTACGCCAGACAACATCGTAGCCGAGCTAAGCTTCGGCTTCTGGACGTCTCTATTCAACCGGGCGACCATCATCAACCTGTCAAAACCGCTAATGCGGGTTTTCTATTTCTGCCCTAAAAGCATGCGACAACCCGACAACATTCGCACTCGCCTGAACAAGGGACGAGACCTGCGGAACCGTTGCTTCCACCATGAGCCGCTTTTGTGGCAACCGCTCTATGAACTGCATAGAGATGTATCTGAAGTCATCAAGTGGATCGAACCTGGATTACATGCATGGATAAAGATCCACGATCGAGTACCTGCCACACTCGGCGACTGGATAAAGTGGCGAGACTCACCGGAGCCAGCTCAAGCTGAGAGCATTATCGGCAGCAACGAATAAGCAGAGCGTGTAAGCGGCATTCCAAGAAGTGCTTATCCAGCAGCTGATCGGAAAATCGCTTGGTAGATGTTACCAAACGGAATGATGACATTTCATGGAGGACTTCTTTGATCACTTCAATGTGGGTCCGGGCGATTACGACCACTGTCGATACTTCAAACCGGAAGGTACAGATATTTTTATGCTGTTCCGAGCCAAAGCCCGGCGCGCCAAAACGCCTCTGACTCTGGGAATTCTGTACAAAGCGACCAGAATGAAGGTATGGAATTGCCAGACGCTAGAGGAAATGACGTTTAGCTCAATGCCTACTTACGGTCGTACCGAAGATATACCGGTTAAAATATTTGAGATCAAAACCCGGTAACCTGCGTCCTTATACAGTACGGGTTGCTTGCGGATACGGGGCCTTGGCACGACGAAAAGCGCTCTCCCGGACACCTCTCGTTCCCATGCCCCCGAGCTCATATTCATACACAAGTCCCCATGACGCCGGGAAACGTGGCTCAAACCAATATGATGACCGTTACTACGCGTGGTAACGCAGAGCTGCAGCGCGAAAATCAACATTCATCAACCGCAGAACCACCCCCATCACTCAATAGTCTTAGCCTTGCAGCCATTGCCTTGTATAGTTGCCCTCTTCATCTCAGGAGCTTTCCATGCGCATTCCTTCTCGCTTGATCGGTGGCGTTCTGGTCGCCACGTTGCTGACTCAGATTTCTGCCTGCGGCAGTATTTTCTATCCTGACCGTCGAGGTCAGATTGATGGCAAGGTTGACCCGGCCATTGCGGCGCTGGATGCTTTCGCGCTGCTGTTCTATATCGTTCCCGGGGTGATTGCGTTTGCGGTGGACTTCGCGACGGGCGCGATCTATTACGGGCCCGGCGAGCACGCGCAGATCGATCCGCAGAAGCTGCAAAAAGCGCTCAAGGCTGACGGCAGCGTCGATAACACCAAGCTGCAAGCCATCATTGAAACCGAGCTGGGCCGTTCCCTGCCTCTGAACGACCCACGCCTGATTCAGCACAAAGGCAGCGTGGAACAACTGGCAGCCTTGGGCCTGGTCCCGGCAGCCTGATATAGATGCGGTTCAAGGAAGCGTCATGAGCACCACTGCCGAACATTCCCGACTGCTGCGTCTAGCGACGCGTGCCTCACTGGCGGTTGCCGTGACGCTGATCCTGGCCAAGGGCGTTGCCTGGTGGCTGAGTGGTTCAGTAAGCCTGTTGGCCGGCCTTACCGATTCGTTGCTTGATGGCGCGGCCTCGTTCCTCAATCTGCTGGCGGTGCATTACGCATTGCGCCCAGCCGATGAGGATCATCGCTATGGTCATGGCAAGGCGGAAGCGCTATCGGGTATGGCGCAGGCGCTCTTCATCACCGTCAGTGGCGTGCTGATCGCGGTTCAGGCGGTCGAACGCATCCAGAACCCGGAGCCGCTGGGCGCGCCGTTGTTGGGTATGGTGGTGATGGTTATTTCCATCGCCCTGACGCTGGCACTGCTCACCTTGCAATACCGGGTGATCAAGGCGACAGGCTCGGCGGCCATCCGTGCCGACTCGCTGCACTACCGTTCCGACTTGCTGCTGAACGCCAGTATTCTGGTGGCGCTGACCCTTGCGTATTTCGGCTGGCAACAGTTGGACGCGTATTTTGGTCTGGGCATCGCGCTGTACATCTTGTGGAGCGCTTTGCAGATCGCCCGCGAAACAGTGTCGGTGTTGATGGATGAAGAATTGCCCGCCGATGTCAGCACGCGCATGCTGGCGCTGGCGTGCGAAGTGCCGGGCGTGCTTGGTGCGCATGATCTGCGTACACGGATTTCCGGCAATCACTGGTTTGTGCAGCTACACCTGGAGTTGCCGGGCACACTGAACCTGTCGGTCGCCCATGCGCTCTGCGACAAGGTCGCCGACGCTATTCACGAGCAATTCCCGAAGGCCGAAGTGCTGGTGCACGCCGACCCTCAGGAAGTCGTCAAGCAGGCCAATACCTGATCAGCGTCAATTGGCGCTGACGTTGTAGCCACGCCCTGCCAGACAGTCGCCCATCGAACGACGATAGGCATCGACCAGATCCGGCGGCGGCTGGCCGCTGACATTGGCCGGGTCGAAGCCGCTCTGCTGCGCAGCCTGCAAGTAGCACTGATAGTGATCAAGTTCGACCTGTTGCGGGCTCTGGCCATTGGCAGGGTAGGCAACCGGATCGTAGCCATTGACCTGCTGTCCAGCAGGGGCCTGATACATCGCCTCGTTCTGCGGCGGGTTGACCACCACGTAGTCCTGACTGTCAGGCTGGTAGGCGTAATACGTACCGGCTGCCAGAAACAGCAGGCTGCTGCCGATCCATACTTCCTGCGAGTAGGACGGTAGTCTGCTGACACGCACACCGTAAGGCGGTGTCACCACGACATAACGCGGGCCTTGCGGGCGATACCAGTAGCCACCCGAGTAGTAGTAGTCCTGACCACGATAGGGAATACGCGAGTAACCACCCGGTACGCGATCTATCGCATAGCCAGGCCGATATTGCGGGCCTGGCCCCCAGCCATTGCCGTGCCCGTCGGGACGCCCTTCCCAGCGGTCATTGGGGCGGCCATTACCGGCCTGCCAGTTGCGGTTGTTGCCGCGCGGGATGTCCTGATAATAGCCCTGACGCGGCGGCTGGGTTTGCCACACTTCTCCGGGACCACCCTGGATCGGCAGGTTGTTCTGGCTTTGGCGCAACTGCTGGCGCTGCTGGTTTTGCTGCTGCTGAATCTGACGCTGCTGATCACGTTGTTGCTGGTCGATCTGCTGTTGCTGCTGACGCTCGACGTTGCGCTGCTGGATCTGCTGTTGCTGGATCTGCTGCTGTTGCTGGCGCTCGACCTGACGCTGCTGGTTCTGCTGTTCCTGAATCTGGCGTTGCTGGTTGATCTGCTGCTGGTTGATCTGTTGTTGCTGCTGACGCTCGACCTGGCGCTGCTGATTCTGCTGCTGTTGGATCTGACGCTGCTGATTATTCTGTTCCTGGAAGCGCTGTTGTTGCTGACGCTGCTGCCCGTTTTCGCCAGAGCTGTTGTAAAGCTGATTGCGCGGCGAATCATCACGTTCGTCGGCCAATGCCTGAGCGCTGATGCTCAGACACAACAGACTTACACCCGCAAACTGCCAGATGCCAGATTTCATGCTTTCCTCACTAGAGCGCGGGTTGACGTCATTAAGACTGTTTAAGCGTAGCGCCGTTCTGCGCACTTTATCAGCAGACAAAGAAAAGGGGACCAAATGGCCCCCTTGAGATACTTCGCCCTGGCGCAACGCTTTTGACGTTGGCTCACCTCATGCCGTCTTCTGGACAGTATGCAGCCCGGGGGCCTGGCACACCCTGTTGGGTGGGAGGCCGCGACTGGCCTGATTCGGCGAGTCGCGCTGGACGCTGTGTCCGGGCAGTGATTCTGGTTAAAAGAATAGGCCTGAGGCTAAGGCAGAGGATTGCTAATATTGCGGATTAAAACATTACTTGCGCAATTTTTGACTTCAGATGAATAATCCAGCGCAATTGAATTGATAAAGGGGTGCATCGTGAGCAAGCTCGACAGATACGACCTGAGCATTTTGGCTGAATTGCAACGGGACGCACGCATATCCAACCAGGAATTGGCCGAACGCATCGGTCTGTCACCCTCGCCCTGCTCGCGCCGGGTCAAGCAACTGGAGGACGACGGTTACATCGTGCGCCAGGTGGCCCTGCTGGATCGCAAGAAACTTGGCCTGAACCTCACCGCCTACGTGCTGATCGGCATGGATCGGCATACGCCCGAGCGCTTCGAGAATTTCGAGCAGCAAATCCGCAACCTGCCTCAGGTTCTGGAATGCAGCCTGGTGACCGGCATGGACGCAGACTACCAACTGAAAGTGGTGGTGCCGGATATGGATCACTACCAGAAACTGCTGCTGGGCCATCTGACGCGGATCGAGGGCGTGACCAGCGTCAAGTCCAGCTTTGTGCTCAATCAGGTGCTGGCCAGCACCGAAATGCCGCTGACCCACTTGCGCAACTGAGCCTGCTCGACCTCACAGCTTTGCGGCGACTTCCCGGTATTGGCCTTGATCCAGGCCGTCCAGCGTCCAGTCGCCAATTCTGACCCGCACCAGCCGCAGGGTCGGTAAGCCGACCGCAGCAGTCATGCGTCGCACTTGCCGATTACGCCCTTCCTTGATCACCAGTTCCAGCCAACTGGTCGGTACGCTCTTGCGAAAGCGCACGGGCGGGTTGCGCGGCCACAGTTGCGGTTCATCGAGCTGCCGCGCCTCGGCGGGCAAGGTCGGGCCGTCGTTGAGCTGGACACCGTCGCGCAACTGCTGCAACTGCTCATCGGTCGGCTCACCCTCGACCTGCACCCAGTAGGTCTTGGCCAGTTTGTGTTTCGGGTCGGCGATGCGCGCCTGCAACTGGCCGTCGTTGGTCAGCAGCAATAAGCCTTCACTGTCGCGATCCAGTCGTCCGGCCGGATAAATGCCGGGGATCTTGATGAAGTCCTTGAGCGTGGCGCGCCCTCCTTCGTCACTGAATTGAGTCAGCACATCGAATGGCTTGTTGAAGAGGAACAGCTTCGGCTCGGCCGGTGGCGCTTTGGCGACACGCCGGGCAGCGCCTGCCGGATTGGAGGCAGGACGGCGGGAAACGGGGCGTTGGGTGCGGGACATGGGAATTTGGCAATCAAAAAACAGAAAGGGCCACTTTAGTGGCCCTTCGTGCAAATACCAATCTATTAACGGAACGGCGGCTCGTCGAAGCTGCGCAGTTTGCGCGAGTGCAGCGAGTTCAGCTCGGTGCGCAGCAGGTCCAGCGCGGCGATACCGATCTTCAGGTGCTGGCTGACCGCACGTTCGTAGAACGCATTGGCCGAACCCGGCAGCTTGATTTCACTGTGCAACGGCTTGTCGGATACGCACAGCAACGTGCCGTAAGGCACCCGCAGTCGATAACCCTGAGCGGCGATGGTGCCACTTTCCATGTCGACCGCCACGGCACGCGACAGGTTGATCAATGGACGTTCCTGAGCCCAGCGCAGCTCCCAGTTACGGTCGTCATAGGTCAACACCGTGCCGGTGCGCAGGCGCTTCTTGAGCTCTTCGCCGCGTTCGCCGGTGATCTGCGCCGCCGATTCCTGTAAGGCCAGTTGCACTTCGGCGAGCGCCGGAATCGGGATATGCGGCGGCAACACGCGGTCGAGAATGCCGTCGCGACGCATATAGGCGTGGGCCAGTACGTAATCGCCGATGGTCTGCGACTGACGCAGGCCGCCGCAGTGACCAATCATCAGCCAGCAATGCGGACGCAGTACCGCCAGGTGATCAGTGATGTTCTTGGCGTTGGACGGGCCGACGCCGATGTTGACCAGGGTCACGCCATGGCCGTCTTCGGCGATCAGGTGGTACGCAGGCATCTGATAGCGGTGCCAGACCACGCTGGCGACGATGGCCTGGGCTTCATCCAGGCTCATGCTCTTGTCGACCACCACATTGCCCGGTAGAACCATACGCACGAAACGCGGGTCTTCGCGGAGTTTTTCCAGCCCGTGCAGGATGAACTGGTCGACATAGCGGTGGTAGTTGGTCAGCAGAATCCACGGCTGCACATGACGCCAGTCGCTGCCGGTGTAATGCACCAGACGGCGCAGCGAGAAATCCACCCGCGCTGCATCGAACAGCGCCAGTGGCAGCGGGTCGACATTGGCCCAGTCATAAAGGCCGTCGGCAATGCCATCGGTCGCAGCCGACAAGTCGGTACTCGGGAATACCCGCGCCAGCGCCGCTGCGGTAACACCGGTGCCGGCCAACTCGTCGCCCTGCTCGACCACGTAAGGATAAGGAATGCTCTGCTCGCTCATGCCGACTTCGACCGTCACGGTGAAATCTTTCATCAGCGGGACAAGTTGTTCGAGCAGGTACTTTTTGAAGGCCTTGGGCTGCGTGACGGTAACGCTGTAAGTGCCCGGCAGCTGTACCTTGGCGTAGGCACGAGTGGTTACCGGCACTTCGCCCTGGCATTTGTAGACCAGGCGCAGTTCCGGGTAACTGAATTGCGCTCGCTCCTCGGCAGTGGGCTCAACGCGGTCTTTCAAGTAGCGCTTGAGCGCCTGACTCAGCGCACTGGTCGCGCGTTCATGCAGCTCGGCGAGCCGCTCTACGGCCTGTTCAGCGGTGTCGACAACAACAAAGGCTTGGGTCACGATTCATGTCCTGTCTGATCTTGCAGACGTGCATCGTAACGGGTTCGCGTGCTCATGCCACCTGTGGCGAGGACCTGAGCAGTAATGTTTCGACATCGACACTACGCGGCAATGTGCCATACACCCGCCCGCCAGAGGCTATCCGCCCTGCGATAAAGCCATCGCTGACCGCGGCATTGCCCGCTTCCAGCAACAGCTTGCCCTGCAAGGCGACGGCAATGTCCTCGGTCAGTTGGCGGGCGCGGTACTGAATGTCGCTCGTGTCCTGAAACGCAGTTTTCAACGCAGCTATATGCGCCGCCAGATGCCGGTCGCCGTGCCCATCGCCCAGTTCATCGAACAACGCATCGAGCGCGCCGGGTTCTTTGGACAGGGTTCGCAGCACATCCAGGCATTGCACATTGCCAGAGCCCTCCCACGTGGAGTTGACCGGGGCTTCGCGGTACAGCCGGGGCAGAATGCTGTCCTCGACATAACCGGCACCGCCCAGGCACTCGGCGGCTTCGTTGATCATGGCCGGGGCGCGCTTGCAGATCCAGTATTTACCCACTGCCGTGACCAGACGGACAAAGCGTTTTTCGTGATCATCATCGAGGTGGTCCAGCGCACGACCCATGCGCAGGGTCAGGGCCAGAGCAGCCTCGCTTTCCAGCGCCAGATCCGCCAGCACGTTCTGCATCAACGGCTGCTCGGCAAGCAACCTGCCGCTGACCGCCCGATGCGCGCAATGATGCGTAGCCTGCGTCAGCGCCTGACGCATCAAGGCGCTGGAGCCAATCATGCAGTCGAAACGGGTCATGGCGACCATTTCGATGATAGTCGGCACACCGCGCCCTTCCTCACCGATCATCCACGCCAGCGCGCCGCGGAACTCGACTTCACTCGATGCGTTGGACCAGTTGCCGAGCTTGTTTTTCAGACGCTGGATATAGAACTCGTTGCGGGTGTCGTCCGGCCGGTGGCGCGGCAGCAGAAAACAGCTGAGGCCCTTGTCGGTCTGCGCCAGGGTCAGGAACGCGTCGCACATCGGTGCCGAGCAGAACCACTTGTGTCCGACCAGTTCATAAGCCTGGCCGGGGCCACCTGCGCCCACTGGAAATGCGCGCGTGGTGTTGGCACGCACGTCGGTGCCGCCCTGCTTCTCGGTCATGGCCATGCCTATGGTTGCGCCGTTCTTGTGCACAACGCCCACGTTGCGCGGGTCGTAATGCGTAGACAGCACCTTGGGCAGCCATATTTCAGCCAGGTCCGACTGCAGCCTGAGTGCGGGAACACTGGCGAAAGTCATGGTCAGCGGGCAGCCGCTGCCAGGCTCTGCCTGCGTGTGCAGATAGCTCATGGCAGCGCGCGCCACATGAGCACCGGGTTGTGGATCGGTCCACGGCAGCGACGGGATGCCGTGCTCGATGGCCGCGCTCATCAACTGGTGGTACGCCGGGTGAAACTCGACCAGATCGATACGGTGTCCGTAACGGTCATGACTGGCGAATGCAGGCTTGTTCTGATTGGCCAGAAGGCCCGCCTCCATCAGCGGACCGCCTGCAAGGGCACCGTAAGCGTCAATGCGCGGTTGCGCCCAGCCCGCACCGAAGCGGCTGCTCCACTCCTGAAGCGGCACGTCGATACGGTAGAGGTTCGCCCCGTCCAGCGGTGGCGGTTGATTGGTAACTTCGTGGGTTTCGGCGAATTGATTCAGGTTCATGAGTCATCTCCTGCCTGTGTGCACGCGCAACATGCAGACAGTGAATCATGCGCCCGACACTTGCAAAAGTGCCGTAGCCGCCGAAATCTCCGCGCTTTTACTGATGCGCGTATCAAACGACGGTTTATATACCCCACTGGGCCTTGAGCTCTGGGGCTCTGCGCACTGCGCCCGGTACAACCATCAGCATCGGGACGTTCAAGGTAAAGCAGCTGCCCTTGCCTGGCTCGGAACGATGACTCAGCTCGCCACCCTGCAGCTCGACCAGTTTCCGGCAAATAGCCAGACCGATGCCCAGCCCGCCGTATTCGCGGGTCATGGAGCCGTCGACCTGAAAGAAGTGTTGATACAGTTGGGCTTCGTCCAGTCGGCTGAAACCGATGCCGCTGTCCATCACTTCAACCCGCAGGTACATACGCTCCAGGTCCTGCGGGTGCCCGCTGAAGCGCACTTGCACCGCGCCCTTGCGGGTGAATTTGATCGCGTTGTCCACCAGGCACTCGATGCACTGGTAGAGCTTGTCGATGTCGCCACGCAGGTACGGCGGCAGCTTATCGTCCAGATCGAGCGTCAAAATCAGCCCCTTGGACTGAGCTGCGCCCAGGAAGCGATTGCGTAGCCTGTCGGTGAGGTCCTCGGGCGAAAAGGCATTGCAATCGGCATACAGCACACCGGCTTGAAGTTCGGTGAGGGTCAGAATGCCGTTGATCATGCTCATCATGTCCCGCGCGGAACTGGCAGCCGTTTGCTGATACATCTCCAGCTCGTCATCCATATCGAGTGTCTGCATCACTTCCAGCGACCCGATAACGCCGTTCATCGGCGTGCGCAGCTCATGGGTAAGCGTGGCAAGGAACTCATCTTTCAGCCGGTTGCTGTTGGCCAGTTGCTGGTTGAGACGCTCCAGATCCCGACCTGCCGCCAGCAGCGTTCCCGCCTGCTGGCACCGGGCATGGTTGATACGGTCGGCAAGCGCCATGGAAAGGAATGCCATTTCCAGCACCGTGCCGATGTGCGAGGCGTACATGGTCAGGAAGGTGTTAGGCAAATAGCCCAGCAGCATCAGCCCGAAGATCAACCCGCTGACCATGAAGACCGACCAGGCCAGCACAAAATAGCGCCCTACCCGCTCGCCTTTCATGATGGCGACAATGCCCGCCAGGTAGATCGTCACGGCCCCTGTCATGACCAGTTGAGTGGCCCCGCGCAGGGCTGGCCCGTAGCCCAGGAACAAGGCCATGCCCATCACCAGCACAGCAGCGCCGACGACCATCAGCAGCAAGCGGTCCAACCAGCGCGCCAACTGTGCCGTCCCCAGAAAACTGCGCGAAAACTGGCAAGCGAACAGCGTGGCCAGCGCCATCAGAAAGGGCGTCGACGCATTTGCCCACCAGGGGTTGTCGGGCCACAGATATTCAATTGCGACGCCGTTGATCGACATCTGGTAAAGCCCGAACGAGGCGACATACAGCAGGTAATACAGGTAATCCACCTCACGGACGCTGAGGTAGATGAACAGGTTGTAGACCAGCATGCCCAGCAGCACGCCGTAGATCAGCCCGAAGACGTAAACCTTGGTGGGCTGCGCCTCGAGGTAGGCGTGAGTAGACCAGAGATTGAGCGGTGCCTGGACCGACCCTTCACTGCGTATGCGCATGTACAGGGTTCGCGTCTGGCCCGGTGGCAGGTCCAGCTGGAAAAGGTAGTTGTTCTGGGCGAACTGGCGGCTGGAGAACGGCAACATGTCGCCGGTCTGCCAGGTCAGCGTTGGCTGCTCATTGGCGTCTGGCGCATAGAAATCAACGTGATCCATTGGCGGGTAAGCCAGTTCCAGCAACCAGTCATTATGGATTTTGGCATCGACAGGACGGTACTCAAGCTCAATCTTTAGCCAGAAAGAGGAGCGCGAATAACCGGCATTGAAGGTTCCGGCAGGCACAGGCCGAAAGGCACTGGCCCCGACTGCGGAGCTGACGCTTTCAATGGTCGCATCGCCGGTCGGGTCTTCGAATACCTGAATGGCACGACCCAACGGCAGAAAACGAGTGTTTTCATCAAACTCGACTGCATGACTCTGCAACGGCAGCCAAAGAGCCAGAATGATCAACAGATAGCGCATTGAAGCCCCAAGGTAGGTCGTCGCGTTCAATCCATCCATTGATTACGACGTCCCGCAATTTTCTGTCCTTGAAACAGGCTAATGATTCAAACAGACCATTGAACGTAGGGATAACCCGGCAGACATCGGTATAAAAACGATGCAAACCGTCGGTAATCGGTCTGACCACACAAGCATAGCCGCTAATAGCGTAAAGACAGTATCGCGATAAAAATCAAGGCAATAGCTCTACATCGGCTATTTCAGGCCAAACATGAGTGTTTTTTTGCAGGTTTGTCGAATCTGCGGCAGTTGCCAACAGACCATCACCAGCAAGAAAAACCCGGCACCCCGAGCGGCCCGCGAAAGGTTTAGTGATAAGCTCGCGCACCATGAATATCTATAGCTCCCGCCCCGTTGTCCTTTGCCTCTCCGGCCACGACCCTAGTGGCGGTGCCGGTATGCAGGCCGATATAGAAGCCCTGCTCGCCCAAGGCTGTCACGCCGCTCCGGCGATTACTGCGCTCACCGTGCAAGACACTGTAGATGTCAGTGATTTTCGCGTGCTCGATCGCGAATGGGTCATGGCACAGGCTAATGCCGTCCTCAACGATTCGAGCGTAGCCGCCGTCAAGCTGGGCATGCTCGGTTCGCTGGAGATGGTCGACACGGTCGTAGACCTGCTACTCGCTCACCCGCACTTGCCAATGGTCTGCGACCCGGTACTGCGCGCGGGTGGCGGCGGACGGCTGGGCAGGGACGAAGTCGGCTACGCCATGCGCGAACGGCTGCTGCCATTGTCGACCATCGCGACCCCCAATCTTCCGGAAGCACGCATTCTTGCGGAGCTGCCTGAGGGTACTGCGGACGAGTGCGCCGACAAGCTACTGCTGTTTTGTGAATATCTGTTAATCACTGGCGGTCATGGTGACGAGCAGCAAATCCATAATCGTCTTTATGTGCGTGGCGGCCAGACCCACACTTTCATTTGCGAACGTCTACCCGGCAGCTACCACGGTTCAGGCTGCACACTGGCCAGCGCACTGGCCGGACGTATTGCTCAGGGAGAAGAACTGGTCAGCGCGGTAAAATCGGCGCTGGACTATACCTGGCGTACGCTCAGGGACGCCGAACAGCTGGGCCGCGGGCAATTTGTACCTCGTCGGTTGCCGCTGGATTTTTGCTCGTAACACATCGCCATGAGGCTCGATTAATGAAACTACGTGGCCTGTATGCCATTACCGACAGCCAGTTGCTGTCCGGCAAATTTCTCTCGTACGTCGAAGCTGCGCTGGATGGCGGCGTGACGCTGCTGCAATACCGCGACAAGACCAGTGACGAGTCCCGTCGTCTGCGCGAAGCGACCGAGCTGCTCAAACTCTGCGAACGCTACAAGACGCGGCTGATCATCAACGATGACGCCGAACTGGCGGCGCGTCTGGGCGTGGGTGTGCACTTGGGCCAGACCGACGGCTCGTTGCCGGATGCGCGTGCCCTGCTGGGGCACAAGGCGATTGTCGGTGCCACCTGTCACGGCAGCCTGGAACTGGCCGAGCAGGCAAAGGCTGATGGCGCGACGTACTTAGCATTTGGCAGGTTCTTCAACTCCCTGACCAAGCCCGGCGCACCCGCAGTACCGCTGGACCTGATTGCTCAGGTGCGTGCCAGGGTTCACTTGCCGATTGCCGTGATCGGCGGCATCACCCTGGAAAACGCCCCGCAACTGGTCGAACACGGAGCAGACCTGCTCGCCGTGGTACACGGCCTGTTCGGCGCTGAAAACACTCAGGAAGTGACGCGCAGGGCACGTGCATTTAAAGCGCTGTTGTAGAGCGAAACCGTTGTGGGAGCGCAGCATTTGATATAGTGCGCGTTCCTGCGCCTTCTCTGGCTCATGCCACCCAATAAAGCAGCCCACCCTGAAGCTGCCCGCCTCGGCTGACCCCAGCGTAGACACGAATTCCCCGTTTCAAAGCAGAGACCCGATCATGTCCCGTTCCGAAACACTGTTCGCCAACGCCCAAAAACACATCCCCGGTGGCGTTAATTCGCCGGTTCGTGCTTTCAAGAGCGTGGGTGGCACGCCGCTGTTCTTCAAGCATGCTGCGGGCGCTTACGTGACTGACGAAGACGACAAACGCTATGTTGATTACGTGGGCTCCTGGGGGCCGATGATTCTTGGCCATAGCCACCCGGAAGTGCTCGATGCCGTGCGCAGCCAGCTGGAACACGGCCTGTCTTACGGTGCACCGACGGCCATGGAAACCGAAATGGCCGATCTGGTCTGCGAACTGGTACCGTCCATGGAAATGGTTCGCATGGTCAGCTCGGGCACTGAAGCGACCATGAGTGCGATCCGTCTGGCCCGTGGTTTCACCGGCCGCGACAGCATCATCAAGTTCGAAGGCTGCTACCACGGTCACTCCGACAGCCTGCTGGTCAAGGCTGGCTCCGGTGCCCTTACCCTGGGCGTACCCAGCTCGCCTGGCGTACCGGCGGCGTTCGCGAAACATACCCTGACCGTGCCCTTCAACAACCTCGACGCCGTGCGTGACCTGTTGGCTGAAGTGGGTCAGGAAGTGGCGTGCATCATCGTCGAGCCCGTTGCTGGCAATATGAATTGCGTGCCGCCTGCGCCTGGTTACCTGCAAGGTCTGCGCGACCTGTGCGACGAGCACGGCGTGGTGTTGATTTTCGATGAAGTGATGACCGGTTTCCGCGTAGCCCTCGGTGGCGCACAGGCTTACTACAGCGTGACGCCCGACCTGAGCACTTTCGGCAAGATCATCGGTGGCGGTATGCCGGTCGGCTGCTTTGGCGGCAAACGCGAAATCATGTCGCACATTGCACCGCTTGGCCCGGTCTATCAGGCGGGCACCCTGTCGGGTAACCCGTTGGCGATGGCTGCCGGCCTGACCACCCTGCGCCTGATCAGCCGCCCGGGCTTTCACGACGAATTGAGCGACTACACCCGTCGCCTGCTTGAGGGCCTGCAACAGCGCGCCGATGCAGCAGGCATTGCGTTCGTGACAACCCAGGCGGGTGGCATGTTCGGCCTGTACTTCAGTGAAGCCCCTGAGATCGTAACGTTTGAAGACGTGATGACCAGCGATGCCGAGCGTTTCAAACGTTTCTTCCACTTGATGCTGGAAGGCGGCGTGTACCTCGCGCCGAGCGCGTTCGAAGCCGGTTTCACCTCTATTGCCCACGGCGATGCCGAGCTGAAACTGACGCTCGATGCCGCGGAAAAAGCGTTTGCTGCGCTGAAATAAGCTCGTCAGACTCACCCGCGCCGGGTGTCATTGAACCGGCGCGAGTGATGCCTGTGAATGAAACGGAACGCTAAGTACGTATTTTGCTTCTACAATGCAGGGCGGATGCTGCAAACACAGGTCACTGGAAGTGTTGTTTCAGGTAATGCCCCTGTAAAGAAGGGCGTTTTCAACGCCGTGCAGCAGAAAATCCGTAAAGACTTTGTAAGGTTGGCTCTGCTTATTTCATAATGCGCAGCCAGCACGTTTAGCTGGCCGGGCATGCCCGCACCTTTTTCAGAGGTAAGTCGACTCCCATGAACCGCACCGGCCGCGCCCTTGTATTGGGCTGCCTGTTGCTTGTCTATCCCCTGCTGGCGACTGCCGGCGGCAACTCGTTGTTAATCCCGGCGATGGGTCGTTGCACCCTCAATACCCAGCCAGAGAACCTGCCCGCTGCGCTTGAAGCGTGCCAGCAGGCCGCCAAGGGTGGGGATGCGCAGGCGCAGTACGAGTTGGGTGAGTTCTATTACGAGGGCAGAAATGCACCTCGCGATTTGCCGCAGGCGCTGAATTACTTCGAGCAGGCCTCATTGCAGGGCCATGCCCAGGCGCAGTATCAACTGGGCTTGATGTTCAGCCGTGGCGAAGGGGTGCAGGCCAATAACATTCAGGCGTATATCGTGCTGAAGATGGCCGCAGTCAATGGCTCGGAAGAGGCGCTGGACGCTGCCGACGAGGTGTCGGCAAAAATGCAGCGCGACGAACTGGAAGTTGCCACCCAGGTACTGGGGAAGATCTTCCGCAAATACCTGCTTGAACTGCAGACCGCCGAAGGGCGCAGCCCCTTCTCTCCGCTGCCCTGACCAGCAATAGCTCAGGGCACTCGCGATTCAGACTTACTTTTCCGGCATCGGCATGGGAAACGGCATTACGTTGCTGGTGCCACGCGCTTCACTGATCTTCGGCACGCCCATGCGCTCGACTTCGTCGATGCGCACAATCGAATGCATCGGCACAAAACTGCGCACCACGCCTTCGAACTGGGCCTTGAGCTTCTCTTCGCTCGGGTCGACCACAACCGTCGTGCGTTCGCCGAAAACGAATTCTTCAACTTCCAGAAAGCCCCACAGATCACTTTGATAGATCTGCTTGGCGTACATCTCGAACACCTGTCCCTGGTTAAGGAAAATCACCTTGTAGATTGGAGCTTCGCGTTTGGTCATAACGGGCGGGTAACGATCGGAGATGAAAAAGGGGCACGGACTATAGCATGTCCATCGGACAGCCAACGCTAGGAACCCGAGCCCTTCATCCTTATAATGCTCGGTTCACTGATACGGTTGATGAGCACGCATGGCCAAGAAGCTTTATATCGAAACCCACGGTTGCCAGATGAACGAGTACGACAGCTCGCGCATGGTCGATCTGCTGGGCGAACATCAGGCTCTGGAAGTCACCGCTCGCGCGGAAGACGCCGACGTGATACTGCTCAATACCTGCTCGATTCGCGAGCGCGCTCAGGACCGGGTGTACTCCCAGCTTGGCCGCTGGCGTGAACTGAAGCTGGCCAATCCCGAGATGGTGATCGCTGTCGGGGGCTGCGTTGCCAGTCAGGAAGGCGCAGCCATTCGTGATCGCGCGCCCTATGTGGACGTGGTGTTCGGCCCCCAGACCTTACATCGCCTGCCGGAAATGATCGACGCAGCGCGTATCACCCGCTTGCCGCAGGTCGATGTCTCGTTCCCGGAAATCGAAAAATTCGACCATTTGCCCGAGCCTCGCGTCGATGGCCCGAGCGCTTATGTGTCGGTGATGGAAGGCTGCAGCAAATACTGCACGTTCTGCGTGGTGCCCTATACCCGTGGCGAGGAAGTCAGCCGGCCGTTTGACGATGTGCTGGGCGAAGTCATCCACCTCGCCGAAAACGGCGTGCGTGAAGTCACCCTGCTGGGGCAGAACGTCAACGGCTATCGCGGCACCACCCACGACGGCCGGGTTGCAGATCTGGCGGACCTGATCAGAGTGGTTGCTGCGGTCGATGGCATCGACCGTATTCGCTACACCACCTCGCACCCGCTGGAGTTTTCCGACAGCCTGATTCAGGCCCATGCGGAGGTGCCGGAGCTGGTCAAACACCTGCACTTGCCGGTGCAGTCGGGCTCCGACCGCATTCTGGCGGCCATGAAGCGCAACCACACCACGCTGGAATACAAGTCCCGCTTGCGCAAGCTCAGGGCGGCCGTGCCGGGCATCAGCATCAGTTCCGACTTCATCGTTGGCTTCCCCGGCGAGACCGAAAAAGATTTCGACAACACCATGAAGCTGATCGAGGACGTGGGTTTCGACTTCTCGTTCTCGTTCGTCTATAGCCCGCGCCCGGGCACGCCCGCCGCAGATCTGAAAGACGACACGCCAGAAGCCCTCAAGAAAGAGCGCCTGGCCGCGCTGCAACACCGCCTGAACCAGCAGGGTTTCGAGATCAGCCGGCAGATGGTGGGCAGCATCCAGCGCATTCTGGTAACCGACTATTCGAAGAAAGACCCTGGCGAACTGCAGGGCCGCACCGAGAACAACCGGATTGTGAATTTTCGCTGCAACAACCCGAAGCTGATCGGGCAGTTTGCCGACGTACACATTGATGATGCGCAGCCTCACTCTCTGCGTGGCTCACTGCTACAGTAAACCTTGAATGTCGCCGCAGAAACGAATCGCCGAATGAATTCGGTTCTGCGCGGTCCCTACCATTGAGCACGGTGAATCCCTGGCGCGGCCTTTAACACGGCAAAGCTTTCACACAACCAGCGCCAGGGGTATTCTTCAATACATCTCAATTGCCGCCGGACGGCCATTAAACGACCTTGAACGCACCCATAGAACCTCATCGCTTCACCCTCGAGCCTTTCGAGGCCCATCGTTTCGCCAACCTGTGCGGGCAACTCGACGAGCACTTGCGCCTGATCGAGCAACGCCTTGACATCGAGATCCGCAATCGCGGCAATCAATTCGAGCTTATTGGCGACTCAAAACAAAATCACTCCGCCGAGAATCTTCTGCGCCGCCTGTACCGGGAAACCAAAGGTACCGAGCTGACGCCGGACATGGTCCACCTGTTCCTTCAGGAATCAGGTGTGGACGGCCTCGACAACCACCCTGCCGCCGAAGTCGGCGTCTCGCTGCGCACCAAAAAGGGCATGATTCGCCCGCGCGGCCTGAACCAGCAGCGTTACGTCAAGGAAGTCCTCAGCAACGACATCAACTTCGGCATCGGCCCTGCGGGTACCGGCAAGACGTACCTGGCGGTTGCCTGCGCGGTGGATGCGCTGGAACGCGAGCAAATTCGTCGCATCCTGCTGGTGCGCCCGGCGGTCGAAGCGGGCGAAAAACTGGGCTTCTTGCCCGGCGATCTCGCCCAGAAGATCGACCCGTACCTGCGCCCGCTGTATGACGCGCTGTACGAGATGCTCGGTTTCGAATACGTCGCCAAACTGATCGAGAAGCAGGTCATTGAAGTGGCACCGCTGGCTTACATGCGCGGACGCACCCTTAATAACAGCTTCATCATTCTCGACGAGAGTCAGAACACCACTGTCGAGCAGATGAAGATGTTCCTGACCCGTATCGGCTTCGGCTCTACCGCCGTGATCACCGGCGACATCACCCAGGTCGACCTGCCCAAGGGCACCCGGTCGGGGCTGACGCATGTCATCGATGTGCTCAAGGACGTGCCGGGCATCAGCTTCACGCATTTCAAACCCAAGGATGTGGTTCGCCACCCGCTGGTGCAGCGCATTGTCGAGGCCTATGAGCGTTTCGATGATCAGCTCAGCGACGGTTCGTCGGGCAACAACAGTTACCCACGGGACAAGAACCGCGATGCTTGAGCTGGACCTGCAGATTGCAAGCGAAACAAGCGCCCCCGACGAAGCCCGATTCCGCCTATGGTGTGAAATGGGCTTGCGTCAGCGCAGTGCCGATTCCGAGCTGACCATCCGCCTCGTCGACGAAAACGAAGGGCGCGAGCTCAATCACACCTGGCGACATAAAAATTACGCTACAAACGTGCTTTCATTCCCGGCGGATGTTCCAGACGACATGCTGGACATCCCGTTGCTGGGCGACCTGGTCATCTGCGTCCCGGTGGTCAACCGCGAAGCCGCTGAACAAGGCAAGTCCGTTGACGCGCACTGGGCACATATGGTCATTCATGGCTGCCTTCATCTGCTGGGTTACGACCACATCGATGATGAAGAAGCCGAAGAAATGGAAGCACTGGAACGAACGTTGCTTGAGGAGCTGGGCTACCCCGATCCTTACGCCGAAGATGAAAGTGCCGACCACCCCCATTCAGACACACCAAGCAAGGACCACGAGTAAGGGCTATGAGCGAAGACCGATCGAGCAACGGGCAAAAGTCATGGTTGGGTAAACTGACCCAGGCCTTTGTCCATGAGCCGAAAAACCGCCAGGAGCTGCTTGAGCTGCTGCGCGAAGCCCACCAGAACAAACTGCTGGACAGCGAAGCGCTGGCCATCGTCGAGGGCGCCATTCAAGTGGCTGACCTGCAAGTACGCGACATCATGGTGCCGCGCTCGCAGATGATCAGCATCAAGGCGACCCAGACACCCCGTGAATTTCTGCCTGCGGTCATCGATGCTGCGCACTCGCGCTACCCGGTGATCGGCGAGAGCCACGATGACGTACTCGGCGTGCTGCTGGCCAAGGATCTGCTGCCGCTTATCCTTAAAGCCGACGGCGACAGCGACGACGTCAAGAAGCTGCTGCGTCCGGCTACGTTCGTGCCCGAATCCAAGCGCCTCAACGTGTTGCTGCGCGAATTTCGCGCCAACCACAACCACATGGCGATCGTCATTGACGAATACGGCGGTGTGGCAGGTTTGGTGACCATCGAAGACGTGCTGGAACAGATCGTCGGCGATATCGAAGACGAGCATGACGTCGAGGAAGACAGCTATATCAAACCACTGCCCAGCGGTGACTTCCTGGTCAAGGCCCTTACGCCGGTCGAGAATTTCAACGAATTCTTCGACAGTGCGTTCTCCGACGACGAGTTCGACACCGTGGGCGGCCTGGTGATGAATGCCTTCGGCCATCTGCCCAAGCGCAACGAAATCACTGAAATCGGTGCATATCGTTTCCGCATCCTGAGCGCTGACAGCCGCCGCATTCATTTGCTGCGCGTGACCCCCATTTCACGTCCGTAAACACTTGATGCTGTTTTAAGGAATCTACATGCGCTGGATAACCCGCCCCGGCTGGCCCGGTAACCTGCTGGCCCTGGCGGCTGGCGGGCTCACGACCCTGGCCCTGGCGCCATTCGACTTCTGGCCGCTGGTGCTGGTATCGGTGGCCCTGTTCTATCTGGGGCTGCGCGAGCTGAGTCCGCGCCAGGCACTGGCTCGCGGCTGGTGTTATGGCTTTGGCCTGTACGGCGCTGGCACCAGCTGGATCTACGTCAGCATCCATACCTACGGTGGTGCTTCGGTGCTGCTGGCCGGGCTGCTGATGCTGCTGTTCATCGCCGCCATTGCCCTGTTTTTCGCCCTGCCCGCCTGGGTCTGGGCGCGCTGGCTACGTCGCAACGAAGCGCCGCTGGCCGATGCACTGGCGTTTGCAGCGCTATGGCTGTGGCAGGAGGCATTTCGCGGCTGGTTCCTTACCGGTTTCCCGTGGCTCTATTCCGGTTACAGCCAGCTTGACGGACCACTTGCCGGGCTCGCCCCGGTCGGCGGTGTATGGCTTATATCGTTCTCCCTGGGCCTGACTGCTGCACTGCTGTGCAACCTGCACCGCTTGCGGGCACGCAAATCGTTTCTGGCGACGGGCGTGGTGCTGTTGCTGGCGCCGTGGATTGCAGGCCTGGCACTCAAGGATCATGCCTGGACATCACCGTCCGGCCTGCCGCTTAAAGTCGCGGCGATGCAGGGCAACATTGAACAAAGCATGAAATGGGACCCGCAAAAACTCAATGATCAGCTCGCGCTATACCGGGACATGACCTTCCGTTCGCAGCAGGCTGACCTTATCGTCTGGCCGGAAACCGCCGTACCGGTGCTCAAGGAAAGCGCAGAAGGCTATCTGGCGATGATGGGCAAGTTCGCATCGGACCGCGGCGCTGCGCTGATCACCGGCGTGCCGGTGCGTGAACCGACCGGGCGCGGCGAGTATCGCTATTACAACGGCATCACGGTTACCGGCCAGGGCGACGGCACCTACTTCAAACAAAAGCTCGTACCATTCGGTGAGTACGTGCCACTGCAGGACCTGTTGCGCGGGTTGATTTCCTTCTTCGACCTGCCGATGTCGGACTTCGCCCGGGGCCCGAACGACCAGGCGCTGTTGCAAGCCAAGGGTTATCACATTGCGCCGTTCATCTGCTACGAAGTGGTCTATCCAGAGTTCGCCGCAGGCCTGTCGGCGCAAAGCGATCTGTTGCTGACCGTGAGCAATGACACCTGGTTCGGCACCTCGATTGGTCCGTTGCAACACTTGCAGATGGCCCAGATGCGCGCCCTTGAAGCGGGCCGCTGGATGATCCGCGCCACCAACAACGGAGTGACAGCGCTGATCGACCCATTTGGCAGGATTACGGTACAGATTCCGCAGTTCGAACGCGGCGTGCTGTACGGCGAAGTGGTGCCGATGCACGAACTCACGCCCTACCTGCGCTGGCGCTCATGGCCACTGGCAATTGTCTGCCTGCTGCTGTTCGGCTGGGCATTGATGGCCGCACGGATTGCCAAAACCGTCTGATTGCATGAAGCCGGTATCGCCTGTTTTCAGGCGATACCGGTTAAAGAGTCAGTGGCTGTCCGGGTAGATCCACGGATAGACCAGCCAGCCTGCCGCTTCGTTAATCAGCACTCCGCTTTGCGTGAACACCCGACTTTCAGGCAGCCAGCCACCAAAGGGTCGGGCGTTGTCGACACCGAGAAAGCCGACCGGCGCACTCACCACGGTAAAACCCGCCTGTTCGAAACTCCAGCGCGCTCGTGGCATGTGCCAGGCCTGCGTGACCAGCACCACGCGCTTGATACCTTGCGGTTGAAGAACCGCAGCGGTCATTGTCGCGTTTTCCCATGTTGTACGGCTCAGCCCTTCCTGCCAGCGTACCGTCACACCAAAATCATCGTGCAGCGCCTGCGCCATGATCGACGCCTCACTGGGCGGCTGGTCAAAGTGCAAACCACCGGTGGTCAGTATTGGCAGTCCGGACGCTTTCGACAACCGTGCCGCCAGACGCAGCCGCTCCAACCCAAACCCGGTCGGTGTATCTGCGCCCCACGTCGGCGAATTGCGCTCACGGCCGTTGCCCAGCACCACAATGGCGTCCGCCTGCTGCGCTAGTGTTGCCCACTGCTGCTGCGGCAAGGGCGGGATCCGCTCCATTTTACGGGCAGCAAATTCCACCGCTACCGGCAGGCTCATCAGCCACAGCCCGCCAAGACCGACGGCAAAAAATGCCGTTGCCAGGCGCGGACGGGAGCGACGCAACCACCAGCCAAGAATGAGCAGAACAAACAGGATACCGGGCGGCAACAGGAGGGTTTTGAGCAGGTAGCGCAAAGGCATCGGGACATCTCCATGGATGTCCGCAGCCTAGAATGTTTGAAGCCAGGCGACAACGCCTGAAGTAAGCAGGCCCTTCGCCTGCGCGCAGAAGCGAGATTTTAAGTACTTAACTGTTGCGACCCAACCGTGCCAGGCCCTTGCCTCGTCGCCTGTCTTTCAGCCAGATGATAGTCGCTGACGCTCTGGACGGCCTGCCGAGATCCGGCTGGAAGACCAAGCGCTCCCTGGCAGCGACGTCCGCAGCCCTCAGGCCTTTTTCCAGATAGGCTTCGATCAATTGAAACTCGGCACGGCTCAGGCCCTTGAGTTCAAGCTCGGCTGGCGACTCGTTTCGGAGCCTAACTGAAGTACTTGCCGTCTCGAGCGCAAGCCCTAGACGGTCGATCAGTCGTTCATACAGCTCGGACAGGCTTACAACATGCTGCACCTCGGTCATCCGCTCACCTCATCGAAGATAGTCATCACCCTCGAAATTGAGCTTAGCGCTGCTGTGCAAACCGGCATGGAACTGCGACCAACGGGCAGATGGGCCTGTCAGCCGGGTTTTGAGCCCTGCGAGGCGCAATCAGGGTTTCCCTCGATAGACAGCCCTCATGTATGCTACTGCGCTTCCTGTAATTCCACTTCCGTGCTCTTGAGCCCGAACGCACCGCACAGACAGTTGCAATTGTCCGTTACGCGGTGCCGACCTGACTCGGCGAAGCAATGAAGAGGTCAAGGGTCACTAATCTTTAGTAAAAAGTAGCCATGCACGAACTCTATCAGCCCCGCGAAATCGAAGCCGCTGCCCAAACATTCTGGGATGAGCAAAAGTCTTTTGAAGTCAGTGAACAGCCAGGCAAGGACACTTTCTATTGCCTGTCGATGTTTCCTTACCCGAGCGGCAAGCTGCACATGGGTCATGTGCGCAACTACACCATTGGTGACGTGATTTCCCGTTACCAGCGCATGCTGGGCAAGAACGTCCTGCAGCCACTGGGCTGGGACGCGTTCGGCATGCCGGCCGAAAACGCCGCCATCGACAACAACGTCGCGCCGGCCAAGTGGACCTACGAAAACATCGCCTACATGAAAAACCAGCTCAAGAGCCTGGGTCTGGCGGTTGACTGGTCGCGCGAAGTTACCACCTGCAAGCCTGATTACTACCGCTGGGAACAGTGGCTGTTCACTCGCCTGTTCGAAAAAGGCGTGATCTACCGCAAGAACGGCACCGTCAACTGGGACCCTGTCGACCAGACCGTACTGGCCAACGAGCAGGTCATCGACGGCCGCGGCTGGCGTTCCGGCGCGCTGATCGAAAAGCGCGAAATCCCGATGTACTACTTCAAGATCACCGCCTACGCCGACGAGCTGCTGGAAAGCCTCGACGAGCTGCCGGGCTGGCCTGAACAGGTCAAGACCATGCAGCGCAACTGGATCGGCAGGTCGCGCGGCATGGAAGTGCAGTTTCCGTACGATCAGGCCTCGATCGGCGAAGCCGGTGCACTGAAAGTCTTCACCACCCGCCCTGACACCCTGATGGGCGCGACCTATGTCGCCGTTGCCGCCGAACATCCGCTGGCGACCCTGGCCGCTCAAGGCAACCCTGAGCTGCAAGCGTTCATCGATGAATGCAAAGGCGGCAGCGTTGCCGAAGCCGACGTTGCCACTCAGGAAAAGAAAGGCCAGCCGACTTCGCTGTTCGTCGAGCACCCGCTGACCGGCGAAAAACTGCCGGTGTGGGTCGCCAACTACGTGCTGATGCACTACGGCGATGGCGCTGTCATGGCCGTACCGGCACACGACGAGCGCGATTTCGAATTCGCCAGCAAATACGCCTTGCCGATCAAACCTGTGGTGCGCACCAGCGTTGGCGATGAGACACCTGCGCCATGGCGAGCCGAGTACAACGAGCAGGGCGAACTGATCAATTCCGGCGAGTTCACCGGCCTGAATTTCCAGGCCGCGTTCGATGCCATCGAAGCGGCACTGGTGAAAAAGTCCCTCGGCCAGTCGCGCACCCAGTTCCGCCTGCGTGACTGGGGCATCAGCCGCCAACGTTATTGGGGCTGCCCGATCCCTATCGTGCATTGCGATACCTGTGGCGACGTGCCGGTTCCTGAAGACCAGTTGCCGGTTGTCCTGCCTGAAGACGTAGTGCCCGACGGTGCTGGCTCGCCTTTGGCGCGCATGCCCGAATTCTACGAATGCAGCTGCCCGAAATGCGGCGCACCGGCCAAGCGCGAAACCGACACCATGGACACCTTCGTCGAGTCCTCGTGGTACTACGCTCGCTATGCTTCGCCGCATTACGAGGGCGGTCTGGTCGAGCCGAACGCTGCCAACCACTGGTTGCCAGTGGACCAGTACATCGGCGGCATCGAGCACGCCATTTTGCACCTGCTTTACGCGCGCTTCTTCCACAAGCTGATGCGTGACGAAGGCCTGGTGACCTCGAACGAGCCGTTCAAGAACCTGCTGACCCAAGGCATGGTCAACGCCGAAACCTACTTCCGCATGGAAACCAGCGGCAAGAAGACCTGGATCAACCCGGCCGACGTGACCCTGGAAAGAGACGCCAAGGCCAAGGTGATCAGCGCGAAGCTGACCAGCGATGGCCTGCCGGTGGAAATCGGCGGCACTGAAAAGATGTCGAAGTCGAAGAAAAACGGCATCGACCCGCAAACCATGATCGATCAGTACGGTGCCGATACCTGCCGCCTGTTCATGATGTTCGCCTCCCCACCCGACATGAGCCTGGAATGGTCCGACTCGGGCGTTGAAGGCTCGCATCGCTTCCTGCGCCGCGTATGGCGTCTGGCTCAGGCGCATGTGGCTCAAGGCCCGTCGACCGGCCTGGACGTTGCGGCATTGTCCGATGAGCAGAAAGTCATCCGCCGCGCGATTCATCAGGCGATCAAACAGGCGAGCCAGGATATTGGCCAGAACCAGAAATTCAACACCGCTGTCGCGCAAGTGATGACGCTGATGAACGTGCTGGAAAAAGCACCGCAGGACACACCGCAGGATCGCGCACTGATGCAGGAAGGCGTGGAAACCGTCGCCCTGCTGCTGGCTCCGATCACGCCGCACATCAGCCATGAGCTGTGGACGCAACTGGGCCACAATGAGCCGGTCATCGACGCTGGCTGGCCTGCATGCGATGCAAATGCGCTGGTTCAGGACAGCTTGCAGCTGGTCATTCAGGTCAACGGCAAACTGCGCGGCCATATCGAAATGCCCGCCAGCGCCAGCCGCGAAGAAGTTGAAGCGGCCGCACGCGTCAACGAGAACGTATTGCGCTTCACTGATGGCCTGACCATTCGCAAGGTGATCGTCGTGCCTGGCAAGCTGGTCAACATCGTCGCAAGCTGATTGGATCGGGCGCCAGGCAAACGCCGGGCGCCGAACATATTTCCAGGGTACGCACTGTCGACCCAAACGGATTCAAGGGGAGCATCAAGATGATCAAACGCAATTTGCTGGTGATGGGCCTGGCTGTTCTGTTGAGTGCCTGTGGCTTCCAGCTGCGTGGCACCGGCACCACCGAGCTGGCCATCAAGGAGCTGGATGTCAGCGCGCGTAACGCCTACGGCGAAACCGTGACTCAACTCACTCGTCTGCTAACCAGTTCCGGCGTCAAGGTCTACACCGGCGCGCCTTACAAGCTCATGCTGACCAACGAAGCCGAAAACCAGCGCACCGTCAGCTACTCGGGCTCGGGTCGCTCGGCTGAATACCAGATGACCACCACCCTGACCTATGAAGTGCATGGCGACAGAGATCGCTTCTTGCTCGGCGACAAGGTCACCGCAGACCGCTCCTACGTCCACGATGGCAACAACCTTACCGGTTCCGATCAGGAAGCTGCCCAGGTTCGTCAGGAAATGCGCAACGATCTGATCCAGAAATTGATGGCGCGCTTGCAGCAGATGACGCCGGCACGCCTGGAACAGCTGCAGGCCAAGGCTGACGCAGTTGCCAAGGCTGAAGCCGACGCACAGGAAGCCGCTCAGCGGATCCGCGACGAGACGCCTCAGCAATCGCCCGTCGAAGTACCGGCCAGGTAAGTGTCCGGGGCCAGTCAGCTGGCCCCGGCATGCTCTGACTCATGAAACTCGCCCCCGCCCAACTGGGTAAACACCTGCAAGGTGCGCTTGCGCCTGTCTACGTAATCAGCGGCGATGACCCGCTGCTCTGCCAGGAAGCTGCTGACGCCGTGCGCGCCGCTGCGCGCCTGCAAGGCTTCGATGAGCGGCAGGTATTCAGCGCTGACGCCAGTTTCGACTGGGGTACGTTGCTTCAGGCCGGTGCCAGCATGTCGCTGTTCGCCGAGCGCCGTCTTCTGGAACTGCGCTTGCCGTCAGGCAAACCCGGTGACAAAGGCGCTGCGGCGCTCATGGAATACTGCGCCAGGCCAGCCGAAGACACCCTGCTACTGATCAGCCTGCCCAAGCTCGACGGCAGTGCGCAGAAAACCAAATGGGGCAAGGCACTGGTCGAGGGTGCGCAAACCCAGTTTGTGCAGATCTGGCCGGTGGACATCGGCCAACTGCCGCAATGGATTCGCCAGCGCCTCTCTCAGGCAGGGCTTGCCGCAACCCAGGATGCTGTCGAATTGATCGCCGCCCGGGTCGAAGGAAACCTGCTGGCGGCTGCGCAGGAAATCGAAAAGCTCAAGTTGATGGCCGAAGAAGGCCAGATCACCGTCGAGACAGTACAGGCGGCCGTGGCCGACAGTGCGCGCTTCGATGTATTCGGTCTGACCGATGCAGTGCTCAACGGCGAAGCTGCCCATGCCTTGCGCATGCTGGAAGGACTGCGCGGCGAAGGGGTCGAAACCCCCGTGATCCTCTGGGCCCTGACTCGCGAACTGCGTGCACTGGCCAACATGTCCCAGCAGTTCAGTCAGGGCGTACCACTCGACAAAGTGTTCAGCTCGGCCCGACCGCCAATCTGGGACAAGCGCAAACCATTGATGAGCAAAGCCCTGCAACGCCATTCGGCAAAACGCTGGAGCCAGTTGCTGATGGACGCACAGCGCATCGACGCACAGATCAAAGGCCAGGCTGCAGGCTCGCCGTGGAGCAGCCTGAGCCGACTGGCGCTATTGATGGCGGGGCAACGACTGGCATTGCCTGCGGAGTAGGCAGGTGTTGTCGACTCTCGTTCCCACGCTCTGCGTGCTCTTGTGACGCGGAGCGTCACGAACTGCATGCCGACGCAGAGCATCGGCACGATAATAAAAGCGAGGGGCCTGCACCGGCCCCTTCGCGAGCAAGCTCGCTCCCACAGGTATTGCATTTAAGTCCGCCCCCCGCGCCATAGCACACGACTATTAGACACAACCGTCAATTTGCCCGATGATTTGCATCGCTTTACAACACCCATCAGGAGCACCCGCCATGAGCAAGCCAAAGCGGCCGAACAAGGCCAAATCCATTATCGCCCAGCCATTGTTCCGCAGTCGTCAGGAACAACCCGCCAAGGGCAAAGGCAGCTACCGCCGCGAAGCCTTCCAGTCTAAAAGCTGGGAGGCTTCCTGCTTTATGGCAGCCTGATATCGAGCAACATCTCCGAGGCGCTTTCAACCGCTTAGCCGTGTTATGGTCTGCACCTAACGGTAATACCCTTGGACTCAAGCATGCCTTCTCGTTTTACCCATCGCCCGCAGCTGCGCCAACTCATCGCTGCCTCCAGCCTTATTGCCTTGGTAGCCTGCGCAGAAAAACCCACTGCAGCCGATGCCACGCCTCTTCAATCCAGCAAAGCACAGACAAACGCTCCTGCCGTAGCCCCTACTCCGGCACTGGTCGTTGATGACAGCCTCACGATTCAACCCGCCGTCAGCTTCAGCGAATGGCAGGCCGGTTTTCGTGTTCAGGCGTTGAAGGCAGGTATCCGGGCGGATGTATTCGATCTGGCATTCGCCGGTGTCACTCCCGACATGAGCGTGGTCAAGGCCGACCGCAGCCAGCCTGAGTTCAGCCGCCCGGTCTGGGAATATCTGGACGGTGCCATCTCCGCTGCACGCGTACGCAAGGGTCTGGCATTGCTTTCGCAGTACGCTGACGATCTACAGAAGATCGAGCAGCAGTACGGCGTGGATCGCCAGACATTAGTTGCGGTATGGGGAATGGAGAGTAATTTCGGACAGCTCCAGGGCACGCAATCCGTCATTCGCTCGCTGGCAACGCTCGCTTATGAAGGCCGTCGTCCAGGCTTCGCGCAGAGCCAGTTGCTGGCCGCGCTGGATATCATCCAGCATGGCGACATCACTCCGGACAAAATGCTGGGTTCGTGGGCCGGCGCGATGGGCCAGACCCAGTTCATCCCGACCACCTATAACACCCACGCCGTCGACTTTGATGGCGATGGTCGCCGTGACATCTGGAACACCCCTGCCGATGCCCTGGCATCCGCTGCGCATTACCTGCAAAGCTCTGGCTGGCAACGTGGTCAGCCCTGGGGCTTTGAAGTAGTGCTCGGCTCCGGGTTTGATTACTCGCTGGCAGATTCGACCACCCGCAAGAGTCTCGCTGAATGGCAGCAACTTGGCCTGAAACAGCCGGACGGCTCGGCGATTCCAGTCGCAGCCAGCCAGCAGCAAGCCGCCTTGCTCTTGCCAGCCGGTTATCGCGGGCCAGCCTTTCTGGTGCTGGATAACTTCCGTGCCATTCTCAAGTACAACAACTCGACCTCCTACGCACTGGCGATCAGCCTGCTTTCTGACCGGTTCAAAGGGGCCGGGTACGTAGTAGGCGCATGGCCACGCGGGGACACTCCGCTGAGCCGTTCTGAACGCATTGAACTGCAAACCCTTCTCTCGGCACGTCAATACGACGCAGGCGCACCAGACGGCATTATCGGCGCCAATACACGCAAGGCCATCCGCAGTGCGCAGCAATCGTTCGGCTGGCCAGCCGATGGTTACCCGACGCATGAATTGCTGGAGGCCCTGCGCAAGCCTGCGGGGCAGTAATCGGGAGGACGCAGAGCGTCCAGAACGGCGTGCCAACGCAGAGCATTGGCACGAAAGTGTTCTAACGGACGCCTATCGTTCCTCACCCGTCAGAATAGGAACGATAATCAACCGCAAAAAAAAGGGCCAGGTATCGCTACCTGGCCCTTCTGCGTTTCAACGCTCGCTATCTATCAGAGCATCGCTTTGGCAATCTTGGCCTGTTCGTCAGCATGGTACGAAGAACGTACCAGCGGCCCGGATGCGACGTTCTTGAAGCCCATCTTGTAACCTTCCTCGGCGAACCAGGCGAAGGTGTCAGGGTGCACAAAACGCTGCACCGGCAGATGGTTGCGCGACGGTTGCAGATATTGACCCAGGGTCAGCATATCGATGTCGTGTTCGCGCATGCGCTGCATGACTTCGATGACTTCTTCGTCGGTCTCGCCCAGCCCGAGCATCAGCCCGGATTTGGTCGGTACATGAGGGACCATCTGCTTGAAGCGCTGCAGCAGGGTCAACGACCACTGGTAATCCGACCCCGGACGCGCAGCCTTGTACAGACGCGGTACGGTTTCCAGGTTGTGGTTGAACACATCCGGTGGCTCGGCAGCGGTGATTTCCAGCGCTACATCCATGCGGCCACGGTAGTCGGGCACCAGCGTTTCGAGCTGTACGCCCGGCGACAGCAGGCGGATTTCGCGAATGCAGTCGGCAAAGTGCTGAGCACCACCGTCACGCAAGTCATCGCGGTCTACCGAGGTGATCACTACGTACTTCAGACGCAGGTCGGCAATTGCGATGGCGAGGCTCTTAGGTTCGTTGACGTCGAGCGGCTTCGGACGACCATGACCCACGTCGCAGAACGGGCAGCGACGGGTGCAGATGTCGCCCATGATCATGAACGTTGCGGTGCCACCGGAGAAGCATTCGCCCAGGTTCGGGCAGGACGCCTCTTCACAGACGCTGTGCAGCTTGTGCTTGCGCAGCAATTGCTTGATACGGTCGACTTCCGGAGAAACCGGGATGCGCACGCGAATCCAGTCGGGTTTCTTCGGCAGATCTACCGTTGGAATGATCTTGACCGGGATGCGCGCAACCTTTTCCGCTCCGCGAAGCTTGACGCCCGCTTCGACTTTCGGACGGGCCACTCGCTCGGAAACATCCAGCGTCGGGATCAGGGTTTGCACGGTGTCAGTCATAATGGTTTATTCCGCCCGTAAGGGTCGCCTGCTCAGCGTAGTCGAGGTGTTTGACGAGCTGCGCACGCAGTCGGGCACTTACCTCGGAAAATTCTATCTGCCCTGCCTGATCGCTCAGTTGGGTCATGGCCAGCCCGGCGTATCCGCAAGGGTTGATGCGGCGGAACGGCTCCAGGTCCATGTCGACGTTCAACGCCAGACCATGAAACGAGCAGCCGTTGCGAATGCGCAGACCGAGCGACGCGATTTTCGCGCCGTCGACGTATACACCCGGTGCATCGGCCTTGGCGGCTGCCTTGACGCCGTAGTCGGCGAGCAAGGCAATAAGGGTGTTCTCGATCCGTGTTACCAGATCGCGAACGCCGAAACCAAGGCGCCTGACGTCCAGCATCAGGTAAGCCACCAGTTGGCCCGGGCCATGATAAGTCACTTGGCCGCCACGATCGACCTGTACGACAGGAATATTGCCCGGCAGCAGCAAATGTTCTGCCTTGCCGGACTGCCCCTGGGTGAAAACCGGGGGGTGCTGGACCAGCCAGATCTCATCGGCAGCCTCGCGACCGCGCCCATCGGTAAAGCGTTGCATGGCGTGCCAGGCAGTTTCGTAATCGAGCAGGCCCAGATCACGAAAACCCAGCGCAGCCGTCATCAGAGCACCATGTGCACGAAACCCGTAGCGCGAAGGGCACTATTGATATCGCGCAATTGATCTTCGCCTGTAGCGACGATGTGCAACTGGACGGTGGTGTATTTGCCGTTGCTGCTCTGACGCTCGGCGAGCGTCTTGAGGTCGACCTGTGCGTACTTGTGCAGGACTTCCATGACAGCAGCAGTAAAGCCAACGCTGGTATCACCAATCACTTTGATCGGATAGTCATCGCAGGGGAATTCGATTTTGTGCGACTTGATGTCGGTATCAGTCATGGCAGTAAAGGTCTCACAAGCCGTGACGACGGACACGCAGCCCGCTCAGATCATGAGCAGGCCGCGAGAAGGTCGGCAGTAGTTACTGGAGGGTCAGTTGAACAAGCCGTAGAAGAACAGGCGGATGCTATCCCACACGCGGCGGAAAATGCCACCTTCCTCAACGGCATCAAGCGCAATCAGATTAGCGGTGTGAACCACCTGATCGTCCTTCTTGACTTCGACCTTGCCGATCACGTCGCCCTTGGCGATTGGCGCAACCAGTTGCGGGTTCATGGTCATGCTGGCGGAAAGCTTCTTCATGTCGCCTTTTGGCATGGTCATGCTCAGATCTTCAGCCAGACCGGCCTTGACCTGACGCTCGGTGCCTTTCCAGACAGTCGCCTGAGCCAGTTCGGTGCCCTTCTGATAGAAGTTCTGGGTTTCGAAGAAACGGAAGCCATAAGTCAGCAGCTTCTGGGTTTCAGCCGCACGAGCCTGTTCGCTGTTGGTGCCGAATACGACGGCGATCAAACGCATGCCGTCACGCACAGCCGAGGACACCATGCAGTAGCCTGCTTCGTCGGTGTGACCGGTCTTCAGGCCGTCGACGGTCTTGTCGCGCCACAGCAGCAGGTTGCGGTTAGGCTGCTTGATGCCGTTCCAGAAGAACTCTTTCTGCGAGTAGATCGCATAGTGAGCCGGGTCTTCGTGGATGATGGCACGCGCCAGGATCGCCATGTCGTGAGCCGACGAGTAGTGCTCGGGGTTCGGCAGACCGGTCGGGTTCATGAAGTGGCTGTTGGTCATGCCCAGGTCGCCGGCGGTCTTGTTCATCATGTCGGCAAATGCATCTTCGCTGCCGGCAATGTGCTCGGAGATCGCAACACTGGCGTCGTTACCCGATTGAATAATGATGCCGTGCAGCAAGTCGCTGACCGTGACCTGGCTGCCCACCTTGATGAACATCCGCGAACCGCCCGTGCGCCAGGCGTTTTCACTGATGGTCACCGGATCGTTCTCGCCGATCTGGCCGCGACGAATTTCCAGGGTCGCGATGTAGGCGGTCATCAGCTTGGTCAGACTGGCAGGTGCCAGACGCTGGTCACCGTTGTTCTCGACCAAGACATTGCCACTGGTGGCATCCATCAGCACGTAGGACTTGGCCGCCAGTTGCGGTGCAGCAGGCGTCATCTGCTCTGCCGCCCACACAGTCGGGGTGATAATCAGTGGAACAAGCAGGCACAAACGTTTTGCAAAGGTGGTGATGTTCATCCGTCTCTCGAGAATCCTAATGGGCAAACATGCCCTTGCGGGCAAAACTGAACAGACCGGCGAAGCGAAAACGCCTCGGTACGGCTCCTGGCACCAGGCTGTAACCCTGGCTGACAAAGTCGTCTGTTCGACACACGACCTTGTGGGCAGTTACCTGCAACGCTGGCCCTGATGGCAAAGCTGCGCCGCCTGCGACTGCATACCGTCCTCTATTGTTGCAGGAGAACGATTGTCGATAAAACTTACTGATCCGATGTCACTACGCTTGGCTGGCCAAGATTGGCCGACCTGACGCTGTTTTGCAGTTGCTGAGCTTCACCCGGCGTGTCGATCGGTCCCATCCGGACCCGATAGAGCGTTTGCTGATTGCGAGCTATCGAGCTGACGAACACCGGCGCTCGAACCATCCCGCTCAGTTTCGACCTCAGGAGCTCCGCAGCGTCCGGGTTGGCGAAGGCTCCCACCTGGAGAAACAGCCCAGCGGCTTGTCCTGAAGCGTTTTTTTTTGCGTCAACCTGCAACGGCACGACAGGTGCGGCGTGTTGCTGCGGTGGCGGCGTGTATTGCTCGACGGTTCCGGTCGATGTCGACAGCGCGGGCGGCGTGGCCTGGGCCATCACTTGCGGCTGATTGAGCATCAGCGGTGCCGGACGGCCACGTTGCGCCCACCATTCCTGCGGGTCGATACCTTCGACCTTGACCCGGGCGGTGCCGGTTTCGGCATAGCCCAGCTTTTTGGCGGCAGCATAGGACAGGTCGATGATGCGGTCCGAATAGAACGGCCCGCGGTCGTTGACGCGCAGAATCACCGTGCGGTTGTTGTCCAGGTTGGTCACTTTGACATAGCTGGGCAGCGGCAGGGTCTTGTGCGCGGCGCTCATGCCATACAGGTCATACACCTCGCCGTTGGCGGTGTTCTGGCCATGAAACTTGGTGCCATACCAGGAAGCGGTGCCCGAAGCGACGTAACGCTTTGAATCGCTCATCGGGAAATAGGTCTTGCCCAGCACTGTATACGGGTTGGCCTTATAGGCACCGGTGTGCAGGGTCGGCGTCGCATCGGGGATGCGCGAGACATCCACATCCCACCACGGCGCGCCGTCCTTGTGGGCACGGTTGATGTCCAGCCCCGGCATGGAGCGCACGGCGGCACCGCCTTTTGGCGACTGTGACGAGGTTGTGCGTGGCGGCGACGAGCAACTGGCAACCAGCACTGCGAGGCCGGTCAACGCCAGAAGCTTGAATGTTTGCAGAATCGGCAATGCCCGCATTACTTGACGCCTCGAGCTTGAACCAACGATTCAGACAGCTGATACACGGCCATGGCGTACATCACACTGCGGTTATAACGGGTGATTGCATAAAAATTGTTCAAACCCAGCCAGTATTCAGGACCTTTGTCGCCTTCCAGACGGAACGCCGTCACCGGCATATCGTCGCGCAGCGCATCATGACTCGCCCAGCCCAGCTGTCGCAACTCCCCGACCGACATTACCGGATCAAGCGCAGGGCTCAACCCCTCATCAACCCGGTCGCCACGTGCGGTCGCACGGCTGACTACCGGCTGACCGGCCACCCAGCCATGACGCTTGAAGTAACTGGCAACGCTGCCGATGGCATCGTCCGGATCGGTCCAGATGTTGATATGGCCGTCGCCGTCGAAATCCACTGCATAAGCGCGGAAACTGCTCGGCATGAACTGCGGCAGGCCCATTGCCCCGGCGTACGAGCCTTTGAGAGTCAAGGGGTCAACCTGTTGTTCGCGCGCCAGCAGCAGAAATTCGCGCAATTCCTTGCGGAAGAACTGTGCGCGTGGCGGGTAATCGAAACCGAGCGTCGACAATGCATCGATCACCCGGTAATTGCCGGTGTTGCGACCGAAAAAGGTTTCCACGCCAATGATCGAAACGATGATCTGCGCCGGTACGCCATATTCCTGCTCGGCGCGGGCCAATGCGGCCTCGTGCTGACGCCAGAAATCGACACCGCGGGCGATGCGCGTATCGGTGATGAACATCGGCCGATACTCTTTCCACTGCTTGACCCGTTCGGCCGGGCGGGAAATGGCATCGAGAATGGCCTGCTTGCGCTCGACCTCACGGAACAGGCTCATCAACTGCTCACCGGCAAAACCGTGATCGCGGGTCAGCTCACCGACGAATTCCGCTACCTGGGGCGAACCTTCATAGTCGCCGGCCAGTGCCTCTTGCACCGATCCAAGGATGCCCACCAGACCGACCACCGGAGCATATCGAGCCCAGTTACGCATTGCTTGCATTGAATAATTCACCTTAATCAAACTTGAGCAATCCATTTACGGTGTGTATGGATCGACATCAAAACCCCAAACGCTGACAGTAGGGTCACCAGCGAAGTTCCGCCGTAGCTAATGAAGGGCAATGGCACCCCCACCACTGGCAGCAGGCCACTGACCATACCGATGTTGACGAAAACGTAAACAAAAAACGTCATGGTCAACGCTCCGGCCAGCAGTTTGCCGAATAATGTCTGCGCCTGCGCAGTGATCACAAGCCCGCGGCCGATCAGCAGCATATAGATGATCAGCAGCGCGCAGATGCCTACCAGACCGAACTCTTCACCCAGCACCGCGATGATGAAGTCGGTGTGGCTTTCCGGCAGAAAGTCCAGGTGCGACTGAGTGCCCAGCAGCCAGCCTTTGCCGAAAACGCCGCCCGAACCGATGGCTGCCTTTGACTGAATGATGTTCCAGCCGGTGCCCAGCGGATCGCTTTCCGGGTCGAGGAAGGTCAGCACGCGCTGTTTCTGGTAGTCGTGCATAAAGAAGAACCACATGGCCACCGCCGCAGGCACAGCGGCCGCCAGCACACTGATAATCCAGCGCCAACGCAGGCCGGCCATGAACAGCACGAAGGCCCCGGACGCCAGAATCAGCAGCGAGGTGCCCAGATCAGGCTGGCGCACGATAAGAATGAACGGCACGCCAATAAGGGCGAGACTGACCGCCACATGCTTGAGGTGCGGTGGCAGCGTGCGTTTGGACAGATACCAGGCAATGGTTGCCGGCATGATGATCTTGAGAAATTCCGAAGGCTGAAAGCGAATCACACCGGGGATGTTGATCCAGCGTGTCGCGCCCATGGCGTTGTGGCCCATGACATCCACCACCACCAGCAGCAGGACGCCGAGCACGTACAGTACCGGCACCCAGCGCGCCATGAAGCGCGGCTCCAACTGGGCAATCACCACCATCGCCACCAGACCGATACCAAACGAGCTGGCCTGCTTGATGAGCAGGTCCCAGTTCTTGCCGCTGGCCGAATACAGGACGAACAGGCTGCCGGCAGCCAGGGTCAGCAACAGGATCAACAACGGGCCATCAATATGAATGCGCTGCAGAAACGTGGCACGGCGGCGCATCACGTCTTCGCTGGACAGGATGCGGTCGAAATTACTCTTCACGGGCCGCAGCCTCCAGATTCAGGGAACCGGCATACTCAGGCTTGAGATGGCCGTTTTCGTCGAGCAGCCAGGCGTCCATCACCTGACGCACAACGGGTGCAGCAACGCCGGAACCGGACTCGCCGTTCTCGACCATCACTGCAACAACGATTTTTGGGTTGTCGGCCGGCGCAAAGCCGACAAACAGGGCGTGGTCACGGTGACGCTCCTGAACCTTGGTGCGGTCGTATTTCTCGCCCTGCTTGATGGCGACAACCTGAGCCGTACCGCTCTTGCCCGCGATACGGTATTGCGCACCGATGGCAGCCTTGCGCGCCGTACCGCGCGCGCCGTGCATCACTTCCTGCATACCATGGTTGACTCGCCCCCAGTTGGCCGGGTCACGCAGCACGATATCCGGCATCGGGTTTTCATCCACAGGCGCCTTGCCTTCGATGGTTCTGGCCAGATGCGGACGGTTCCACACACCCTTGTTGGCCACCAGTGCGGTCGCCTGAGCCAGTTGCAAAGGCGTTGCCTGCATATAGCCCTGCCCAATGCCGAGAATCAGCGTTTCGCCAGGGAACCAGGCCTGACGACGGGTCGCGCGCTTCCATTCACGGGACGGCATCAGACCGGGGGATTCCTCGAACATATCCAGCGACACTTTCTGCCCGATGCCGAACTTGTTCAGGTAGGTGGAAAGCCGATCGATGCCCAGTTTGTGCGCCAGATCGTAGAAGTACGTGTCATTGGAACGCATGATCGCGGTATCCAGATCCACCCAGCCATCGCCGGTTCGGTTCCAGTTACGGTACTTGTGATCGTAATTGGGCAGTTGGTAATACCCTGGGTCGAACACTCTTGAACCGGGCGTTACCGCACCGGCGTCCAGCCCGGCAATCGCCACGGCAGGCTTGATGGTCGAACCGGGCGGGTAAAGGCCACGCAGAATGCGGTTGAACAGCGGCCGGTCGATGGAATCGCGTAGCTCGGCGTAGGCCTTGAAGCTGATACCGGTGACAAACAGGTTCGGATCGAAACTCGGCGCGCTGACCATCGCAAGCACTTCTCCGGTGGCCGGGTCCAGCGCGACTACCGCGCCACGACGCCCACCCAGTGCGGCCTCGGCAGCTTCCTGAAGGTTGATATCCAGGCTCAGGACAATGTCCTTGCCGGGAATCGGGTCGGTGCGTTTCAGTACACGCAGCACGCGACCACGGGCGTTGGTCTCGACCTCTTCGTAGCCGACCTGACCATGCAGATCGGGCTCGTAAAAGCGCTCGATACCGGTCTTGCCAATATGGTGCGTGCCGCTGTAATTGACCGGATCAAGGCTCTTGAGCTCTTTTTCGTTGATCCGCCCCATGTAACCGACCGAGTGGGCAAAATGCGGCCCTTGCGGGTAGTGCCTGACCAGCTGCGCAACCACTTCGACACCCGGCAGGCGGAACTGGTTGACGGCGATCAAGGCGATCTGTTCTTCACTCAGTTCGAACAGGATAGGTACCGGTTCGAATGGCCGACGCCCCTGTTTCATACGCTTTTCGAAGATGATGCGATCATCCGGAGTGAGCTGGAGAATCTCGACAATAGTGTCGAGCACACTGGACCACTCGCCAGCACGCTCACGGGTCATGCTGAGACTGAAACTGGGCCGGTTGTCGGCGACCACCACGCCATTACGGTCGTAGATCAGCCCACGGCTGGGCGGAATCGGCTGAACGTGAACGCGGTTGTTTTCCGAAAGTGTGGAGTGATACTCGTACTGGATGACCTGCAGGTAATACAGCCGGGCAATCAGTACGCACACCAGCAACACGACCGCCACGGCACCGAACACGACCCTGCCGCGCACCAGGCGTGCGTCCTTTTCGTGGTCTTTGAGGCGGATCGGTTGAGACATTTAGGCCGTATTCACAGTAAAGACGATGCTACTTGTGATAAGGGTGCCCGGACAGGACCGTCCAGGCGCGATACATCTGTTCGCCGATCAGAATGCGCACCAGTGGATGCGGCAGGGTCAGAGGCGACAGAGACCAGCGTTGTTCACTGCGGGCACAGACTTCAGGTGCCAGCCCCTCGGGGCCGCCGACCATCAGGTTGACCGTGCGCGCATCAAGGCGCCAGCGATCGAGTTCGACCGCCAGCTGTTCGGTGCTCCACGGTTTGCCATGCACTTCAAGCGTGACAATCCGCTCGCCCGGCTGCACTTTCGCCAGCATCGCCTCGCCCTCCTGACGGATGAAGCGCGCGACATCGGCGTTCTTGCCTCGGGTATTGAGCGGGATTTCCACCAGTTCAAGCGCAAGCTCGGAGGGCATCCGCTTGGCGTACTCGTGCCAGCCTTCCTCCACCCACTTGGGCATGCGCGAACCCACAGCAATCAGACGCAAACGCACATCAAGGCCTTATTCGTTGCCTGGAGTGTGGTGCGCAGCGCTGGCGGCACGGCTTTGTTCGGCACCTTGCCACAAGCGTTCCAGGTCGTAGAACTGGCGTGCTGCTGCGGTCATTACGTGAACGATCACATCGCCCAGGTCCAGCAGAACCCAGTCGCTGTCGCCCTTGCCTTCTTCGCTCAGGGATTTCAGGCCGGCCGCCTTGACCTTGTCACGGACATTATCGACCAGTGCGTTCAGCTGGCGATTCGACGTACCGGTGCAGATCAGCATGTAGTCGGCGATGCTGGTCTTGTCACGCACATCGATGGTCAGGATGTCAGCACCCTTGACTTCTTCAAGGGCTGCAATCGCAACATTGATGACTTCTTCACTGCTCATTTTTTGCTTTGTCATATAAAACTCATTCAGCTCGTATGTGTGGGACCGTTCAAACGCTTATCGATCAAAGCAGTTTCAGGACGACCCATCAGTGTTCGGCGCACGGTAAAGCCCGCGCGCATCGATATAGGCCAGTACCGCGTCTGGCACCAGAAAACGTACCGACTTACCGCTGGCCAGCAGTTGACGGATCTGGGTGGCAGACACCGATAAAGGCGTCTGCCAGACGAATGTAATGTGTCCACCCGGCCCTTTCAGGGCCTTGGGATCGCTGACTGCGCGTGCCGCCAGCAGATTGCGCATGGCATCCGGCGACTCGCTGTCTGCGTCCGGGCGTTGCAGCACCACGATATGGCAGTGCTCCAGCAGTTCTTCCCACCTGTGCCAGGTCGGCAGCCCGCAAAAGGCATCCCAACCCAGCAGCAGGAACAACTGGTCCTGAGGCGCCAGTTCGGCGCGCATCGATTCCAGTGTGTCGAGGGTATACGACGGTTTGTCCCGTTTCAGTTCACGGTCATCCACCGTCAAGGGCGACACGCCCGCAACCGCGCTCTGAACCATCGCCAGACGGTCCTCGGCAGTTACACTCGGCATGTCACGATGCGGAGGCCTGGCGCTGGGCGTCAGGCGCAGCTCATCGAGTTCCAGCAGTTCGGCCACTTCGAGCGCACCGCGCAAGTGACCGATATGAACCGGGTCAAACGTACCCCCAAGCATACCGATACGTCTGGGCAGCGCTGTCGTGGGGTTGTTCAAGTCAGGCTTGTCCGCGCAATTGACCATCACCGATCACGATGTACTTCTCGCAGGTCAACCCTTCAAGCCCGACAGGACCGCGGGCGTGCAGCTTATCAGTAGAAATGCCGATCTCGGCACCCAATCCGTATTCGAACCCGTCCGCGAAGCTGGTCGGCGCATTGACCATGACCGAACTGGAATCGACCTCGGCCATGAACCGGCGAATCTGGCTTTGATTGTCGGAAACGATGGCATCGCTGTGATGCGAACCGTAATGGTTGATGTGCTCGATGGCTTCGTCCAGCCCTGAAACGACGCGAATCGACAGGATTGCAGCCAGGTATTCGGTGTGCCAGTCGTCTTCGGTGGCCGGAATAACGTCGATCAGGTCACGAGTGCGCTCGCAACCGCGTAACTCGACGCCCTTCTCGCGAAACTGCGCGGCCATGGAAGGCAGGAAATCGGCGGCAATGGTTTGATCGACCAGCAGGGTTTCCATCGCGCCGCATATGCCGTAGCGGTAGGTCTTGGCATTGAAGGCAATCTTCTGCGCCTTGGCCAGATCGGCGTGAGCACTGACATACACATGGCAGATGCCGTCCAGATGCTTGATGACCGGCACACGCGCATCGCGGCTGACCCGCTCGATCAGGCCCTTGCCGCCACGCGGAACGATGACGTCAACGTACTCGGGCATGGTGATCAAAGCGCCAACCGCCGCACGGTCGGTGGTTTCAACCACTTGCACCACGGCAGCAGGCAGCCCGGCCTCGGCCAGACCACGCTCGATGCAGGCGGCAATGGCACGGTTGGAATGAATGGCTTCGGACCCGCCGCGCAGAATGGTCGCGTTACCGGACTTCAGGCACAGGCTGGCCGCATCGATGGTCACATTCGGACGCGACTCGTAGATGATTCCCACAACACCCAGCGGCACACGCATCTTGCCGACCTGAATACCCGACGGCCGATAGCTCATGTCGCGGATCGCACCGACCGGGTCTGCCAGACCGGCTACCTGACGCAACCCGACGATCATGCTGTCGATACGCGCGGGGGTAAGGGCCAGTCGTTCCAGCATTGCCGACTCAAGGCCATTGGCCTGACCATTGGCCAGGTCCAGCGCATTGGCGGCAGACAGCTCGGCGCGCGCTTCGTCCAGAGCGGCGGCAGTGGCTTGCAGGGCGCGGTTCTTCTGCGCAGTGCTGGCACGACCGATCACTCGCGAGGCTTCGCGGGCGGCGCGACCCAAGCGGGTCATGTAGTCAAGAACGGACTCAGTCATGGTCTCAGAGGTCTTGGCAAAGAGGAAAGCGGCTGATTATAGCTGTCGTGCCGCCCGAACGACAGCGCAGACAGGCGGATGGTCGATATCAGTGCGCAGATTTTTCGTCACCGTGGCAGGCGTTGCCAGCGGCCATGCACAGGCAGTCATCACGCAGGGGCTTAACGGCCTGTCATCATTCGGTCATGTTCAGAAACAACAAAGCGCCTAATCCGGACACATTCAGCTGCAATTAAACTTGCGCTTGTTATTATCGGGCTCTTTCTCAATGTACCCGTCCGATTATGCCCACAGCCCTCCCCGACCACTTCTTTCATCGCGATGCCCAGGTGCTGGCGCGCGACCTGCTGGGCAAAGTCATTCGCCACAAGGCAGGCGACCTGTGGCTGGCCGCGCGGATCATCGAAACCGAAGCGTACTACTGCGCCGAAAAGGGCAGCCATGCCTCGCTGGGTTACACCGAGAAACGCAAGGCGCTGTTTCTCGACGGCGGCCACATCTATATGTACTACGCGCGTGGCGGCGATTCGTTGAATTTCAGCGCCGAGGGGCCGGGCAATGCCGTGCTGATCAAATCGGCATTTCCCTGGACCGACGCGACCAGCGACGAAAACGCGCTGGCGCAGATGCAGCTGAACAACCCCGACGCCAGCGGCGCGATGCGCCCGGCGCAGCGGCTCTGCGCTGGCCAGACGTTGCTGTGCAAGGCGCTTGGCCTGAAGGTCCCGGTGTGGGACGCCAAGCGCTTCGACCCGCAGAAATTGCTGGTCGAGGACGTCGGCCAGACACCCGAACATGTTATCCAGAGCACCCGACTGGGCATTCCTGCCGGGCGCGATGAGCACCTGATGTACCGCTTCGTGGATGCCGGTTACGCCCGTTTTTGCACACGGAACCCTCTCAGACGCGGTCAGGTCGAAGGCCGCGACTACTTATTTCTCGATCAAGGAAACTGACCGATGGGCGATCTGCTCAATGGAATGACTGGCTGGCTGACCGCAAACCCTTCCTGGGTGGCTGTCGCGATCTTTTTAGTGGCCTTTGTTGAATGTGTCGCGATTGTCGGAATCGTTGTGCCGGGCACGGTCATCATGTTTGCCATCGCCGCCCTGGCGGGCAGCGGCATTCTGCCGTTGAGCGAAGTGCTGTTGCTGGGTTTTCTCGGCGGGCTGCTGGGTGACGCGGTGTCGTACTTCGTAGGCCGGCGCTTTCATCAGAATATCCGTCAATTGCCCGGCTTGCGCACGCACCCGGAGTGGATGGAAGGTGCGGAAAAATACTTCCACCGTTACGGCATTGCCAGTTTGCTGGTAGGACGCTTCATCGGTCCGTTGCGCCCGATGCTGCCGATGATCGCCGGGATGTGCGACATGCCGCTGCCGCGCTTCGTGGCGGTCAGCGTGCTGGCGGCGGCAGGCTGGTCGATTGCCTACCTGATGCCGGGCTGGGCGGCGGGCGCGGCCATTCGCCTGCCGCTGCCGGAAGGCTTCTGGCCTGAAGCGGCAGTGGTCGGTGCCGGTCTGGCGATTCTGTTCGGACTGAGTATTCAGAGCAGCATTCGCCAGAAGCGTTATGCAACCAAACTTATTTCCGTGCTCAGCCTGACGCTGGTCGCAGCGCTGTTCATCGGCTGGCCCTATCTCACGGACTTCGACAACGGCCTGATGACGCTCATCCAGGAGCACCGCAGCGAGGCCGCACAGAACATCGTGATCTTCGTCACCAGCATCGGCGACTTCAAGGCCCAGTTGCTGGCGGCTTCAATGTTGATCATCGTGCTGGCCGTTGCCAGACAATGGCGTCAAGCAGCCTTTGCCCTGACCGCAACACTGGGTACCGCGATTGCCAATGGCACCCTGAAAACGTTCTTCGCCCGCGCTCGTCCGGAGGTGCTTGTAGAGCCGCTGACCACTTACAGCATGCCCAGTGGCCACAGTTCTGCGGCCTTTGCGCTGTTCATGACGCTGGCGGTGCTGGCCGGGCGCGGCCAGCCCGTGCGCCTGCGCCTGAGCTGGATGCTGGTCGGCGGCATTCCGGCACTGGCCATCGCGCTTTCCAGGGTTTATCTGGGTGTTCACTGGCCAACGGACATCCTCGCTGGAATGCTCCTGGCGTTCTGTGTCTGCGCCGCCAGCCTGGCATTCATTCAGCGCAACGACCCCTTGCCCGCCATGTCGGTCCGGGTCTGGTGGCTCATCGTCCCGGCAATGACCGCGCTGCTGGGCATTTTTGCGGTGCGCGCCCTGTCGCATGCGGTACTGCGTTACCAGTACTGACCGGTACACCTGATCGCGCCCGTACAAAACGGGTGCGATACTTCTCAAATCTGGCACCTTGCCAGTGCTCTTTCGAGGCGTTGACTACACTCCCCTGAAGCAGGTGAGTGAGCAACGGCGTGGCCGAAGGAGTGCTGATGTCCCCACTGGATGGTTATTCAGTAATGCCCAGCCGGCAACGCGGCGCGATCGGCATGATGGCCGCGCTGACATTGGGACTGGCGCTGCTGTGCACGCTGATAGTGGTCGACAGCGGCAGGCTGTATCTGGAGAAACGCTCGTTGCAGCGGGTCGCGGACATCGCCGCACTGGAAGCTGCGGGGCGCAGAGGGACATGCAGCGGTGCGGGCACCGCTCCCGGCTTCGCCACACAGAGCGCCACGCGTAATGGCTTTACCCCGAATACCGAAGGTCGAACGCTAACGACCCTCTGTGGCACCCTTACGGTGGGCCTGCAGAGCCAGCGCGTATTTGTCGCGGACTCCACCCAGGCGCTGGCTATTCAAGTGGTCGCAGCACATCCGGTGCCGCGAAGCATTGCTGCCGGTATTGGTGCCCTGTTCGAAAAAACTCCCTCCTCAGCGAACATCACGATCAGCGCTACGGCCGTGGCCGCCAGTGCCGCGCCACTGGCGGCACTGACCATTCGCAGTGCAACCGTGACGGTGGACAGCACACGTGCGGCCATTCTGAATCCAGTCATCGGCAGCCTGCTCGGTGGCACGCTCAACCTGAGCGTCGCGAACTGGCAGGGCGTCGCCAGCACCGACCTCAGCCTGTTGAGCTATCTGAACCGACTCAAGACCGACCTTAACCTGACTGCCGTCGGTTACAGCGAGGTGCTCAACACATCGGTTTCTGTCAGCCAGTTGATCCAGAGTGCTATCAATGTGCTCGACCCCGGCGCAACCTTGAACGGTACGGCCACCATCGCGGGCCTGCAGGCATTGAAGCTGGCGGCTGGCGCAACCACAGTGTTGCTGGGCGATCTGCTGTCGATACAAGGCAGTTCGGGCCTCGCTGCATTGAACACCAATCTGCGCCTTCTGGACCTGGTCCAGGGCATTGCGCAACTGGCCAACGACAAGACCGGCATATCCACAGCTGCGCAGATAAATGTGGGCACCCTGGCACAGGTGACCACACGATTTCAGGTGGTTGAGCCGCCTCAGTTATCGGCCATCGGCGACCCGAGCAAGATCGACCCGCTCAACCCCAAAACCGGTGCCAATCGGATCTATGTGCGCACCGCTCAGATGCGCGCGCTGGTGTCGATCAATCTGCCGGTGCTGGGCACCATCACGTCATTGGCCAACACTGCGGGCTCGGTGGTCGGCAGCCTGACGCCAATTCTCAACAGCGCGTTGAGCCTGAACATTGCGGGCGTACTGGGCTCCACCACTTGCGCGCTGGGCCTGACCAGTTGCATGGTCACCGACGTGAAGTTTCTGACCTCTGGTACATCGGGCCCCAGAATCGACCTGAGCCTGTCGCTGGCCAGCGCCGACACCTACGTGACCGGTTTCACCTGCACCAGCAACACCAGCAAAACCCTCAGCGTCAAGACCGATGCAGCATTGCTCAGCGCCAAGGTAGGCTTGATCAATGACGGTTTTCCTGCCAGCACCGATCCATCGGCAATCACCCCACTGCCCCTGCCAGTGATTGATATAGGCACTCAACCCTGCCAGAAAGTCCTCGGCTTGCTAGGAAACTGCACCGCCCGTACCCCCTTCGGCGGTGGCGGCATAGGTCTCACGTTCGACACGGTAAGCCAATCGCCGATGGGCAGTTCGACGGTCGTCAGTACGACCTTCAGTTCGCCCAACCTGCCGGAAATCAACAACGCGCCGTACTTTTTTACAAGCGTTGCGGATACCAAGCCCAGTACCTTGCTGAACGGCACGGTTTCCAGCGTAAAGGTGAATGTCTATAAACCCGCTACCAGCAACGTGCTCGGCAACGTCATTACTGGAGCAGCTGCAACGCTGAACAGCCTGACCGTTGCGCTGGACGCTATTGTGGAGGACACGCTGACCCGCTTGCTGACGACGGTCGTCGACCCGCTGTTCGAGTCACTTGGCCTGAGTCTGGGCGCCACCGATGTGGGTGCCAATTTAAGTTGCAACATCGGTCAGGCGATGCTGATTATCTAACCGGCGTTGAATATCGGCAGCTCGATCTGGAAACGAGCGCCCTCCCCGACATTGCCGACGCTGAGCTGGCCGCCCATCTGGTCGACAATCCCGTAGCTGACAGACAAGCCCAGTCCGGTGCCGACACCGACAGGCTTGGTCGTGAAGAACGGCTCGAAAATGCGCTCCAGCAAACGCGGATCAATCCCCCCGCCGTTGTCCTGAACCGCCAGCCGGATGATATTTTCATCCCGCTCAGCCTCGACGCTGATCCACGGTTCGAAATCCCGGTCTTTTTCCCGGCGCGACAACAACGCATCACGGGCGTTGACCATAAGGTTGATCAACACCTGCTCAAGCTGATCGACATGCCCGCGAACCTGCACATCTTCGATCATGGTGCCGACCCGCAACTGCACACCCTTGCCCTTCATGCCTTCGGCCAGCATCGAGAGGGTGCCTTCCACAGCCTGCGCCGGATCGAACAACTGCTCCTCCACTTCGGAGCGCCGCCCGAATACCCTCATGTGGTCCACCACGCGGGCAGCGCGCTGTACCTGCGTGTCGATACGGTTGAGCTTTTCGGTAAGGTATTCGATGTCCACATCACCGCGCCCCAGACGCTTGAGGACATTGACCACCGCCATGCGCATGACGTTGAGGGGCTGATTGATCTCGTGGGCGAGGCCTGTGGACATTTCGCCCAGCGTGGCCATTTTCGCGCTCTGGTTCAATTGCATCCTGGAGCGGCGCACATCGGTGTTATCACGGCCCACGGCCTGAACCTCGACCAGCGTGCCGTGCTCATCGAATATTCCCCGGTCAGCCCATACCCACCAGGCGTACTCACGGCCGGGCAGCTCGATACAGATTTCTTCGGTGCTTACCGGTGCCTGCGGGGTGAGTTGAGCGATACGCCGAATGAACGCCTCGCGCTGCTCGTCCGAAAGCCAGTCCCCCAGATTGATCCCGGTCAGTTGTTCCGGCGTGCATTCCATATAATTGGCCAGTGGCCGGTTGCCGAAACTCAGTACCAGATCCGGAGAGTAGCGGCAGATCATGGCCGGTGAGTCTTCGACCAGAATGCGGTAGCGCTCTTCACTCTGGCGCACGTGCTCGGCCGCCAGGGTGGCTTCGGTCACGTCCAGCCACAGACCGACAGCCTCCACCGGCATGCCGAGGTCGTCACGTAGCAGTCGCGCTTCGTCCAGCAACCAATGGTAATGGCCGTTCTTGTTGCGCAACCTGTAACGCCGACTGACAACGCCTTCGCGCAACAGCTGCCGGTTACGCTCGAACCAGATGTCGCGGTCTTCGGGGTGAATGTATTCCGCCAACTGGCCGTCTACGCAGTCAGCCAACGTCCAACCCAGCAAGGGCGTGAGGCTGTCACTGAAAAAGGTCGGCTCAAGGTTGCCGTGATCGTAGCGCTGCACGTAAATCACGGCCGGCGAGCTGGCAATCAGGTTATCCAGCCGGGCGTGAGCGGCCGCTGCTTCGGTTTCCTGATTCTTGATATCACTGACATCGAGCATGAAACCCAACACCCGCTGAACCTGACCACTGATCAGCGCCTGACCCTGAATACGAAACCAGAGGGTTTCCTGGGCGGGATCGCTCTGTGCCAGACGCACGCAAAGCAGCAGCGGCGTGCCTTTGTCACGTAACTGCGCCAGACGACTGGACAGCTCTTGTCGATCGGCCGGATGAATCAACGCCAGCCAGTCCTGACGCGACAGACTTTCGACCCGATCACCCAGACGCAGACTGCGCGCCAGTTGCGGTGCCAGCAGGATTTCGTCACGCGCAGGCATCAGCTCCCACCAACCGGTGCCCAGCAGATCCTGAAGCACCGCCAGGCGCTCTACATGGTGACGGTTGTGCTGCTCGGACAAGCGAAAAAGCACCGGCCCGGCCAGCGCCGAACACAGGTTGAGCCACTCGCGCTCTCCCAGATCCGGAGCCTGCTGCTGCGGGTTATAGAAGCCGAACATCAGCCACGCCTTGGCAACGTTGTCGCGGCTGTGGGGAATCAGAAAACCGTCCGCGTTGCCGAAGGCACTCTGTAGCGGCCCTTGGTCGACGCCGCCACCAAACCTCAGTTGGTGGGTTATATTGGCATCGAATCGATCCAGCGCATTGCCCAGTCGCTGCCCGACCTGCCATAACTCCGGCGCGGTATGGGCGCTGTACTGACAGTAGACACGCCAGCCAGTGCCGCTGACTTCCGGCAATACCAGCGCCAGACAGGGAACGCGCCATAGCTGCGCCAGTTCCTCGAGTTGCTCAGTGACCACGGCAGTCAGCCGGTCCACGTTGCACACGCGCACACGCTCGGCCATCTGCCCGGCGAAGCGCAGGCATTGCTGGCGGCTGCGGGCGGCACTGGCCTCTTCCATCAAGTCGCTGATATCCAGCAGCTGCAACAGCCAGCCCTTGCCATGCGCCTGCACCCAGCCACGAGCGTGCAAGGTATGCGCATCGGCACTCTTGAAGTCCAGGTCCAGCATGTGCCCCAGCCAATCATGCGGCACGCCTTCAATGACCAGCGCGCTGTTTGGCAGCAACAGATTCATCAACCGCTGCGCAGCCGACAGCGGAGCAGCAATACCCAACCGCGCAAGCAACTGCGGGCTGATGCTCTGTATCCGCCCTTCGTCATCGAGCAGCAGATAAAGGTCGACCCCGACCGGGCCCGGCTCGCTCGACACGGGCACAGCCAGCGTTACCGGCGGCGCTTCACCGCGGCCCAGCCAACGGCTCAGACGATTTTTTTCAAGGGGCAAGTTGCAGACTCGCTTGTGCAGTAAGGTTGGTCGGCAATCGTGGGACCTCGCCGATGCCAGGGAGCGTCAATAACGGGAGTACCTGGGTCAATCGGGTCTTCGGGTACTGGATGGTCACCGTCAGAACACCGGCGGTGTAGGTCACGTTGGTATAACTGGCGTTGAAACCCAGCGCAGGCGGCATCCATGACAGCTGATTCATGACGACACTCTGCGCTTGGCTGACCAACAGGGTGTTATAGCCAGTCACTGTCGGGCTGAGGGCAACACTTCGGCGCACGGCTTCACTCGCCGCCGCATTGAAAGACTGCATCATGAGCAACGGCAGGCTATAACTCACCATGCCATAGAACACAGCAAAGAAAACAACGAACACCGCAGCGAACTCAATAGCGGCGGCACCCTGTTGCCGATGGGGCAAGGCATGCTGCACAACGGTTTTCATATCAACGTCTACCCTGACATTTACTGCTTCAACAAAGCATAGATTCTTTCCAGAAAACAGGATGTTTTTTGCTTGATAAAACTATTTTTTCTGCTTGTCTGGTTTGCAATTTGCGCCGAACAGGACGCGCGACGCAAGCAAATTTCAAACGGGCTGACACTGGGCGCAGCAGCACTGGCTGCCGCCTGGCTGGCTGGCACCGGCACGACCTGGCTGGGCGCCCCGCCGCTGGAAGCCGCGCTGGCGTTGGCGCTTGCACTGGGCCTGACATTGCCTGGTTATGCGCTCGGCAAACTGGGCGCCGGAGACGTCAAGCTGATGGCCGCACTCGCGCTTGCCTCCAACAGCGTCTACTTGCTGTGCACGTTTATCGGCGCAGGCATCACCGTGCAGTTCTGGGTGTTGCTCTCCAGGAAAGTGCAGCGTCATATAAACCAACGGGGTGGGCAGCGTTACGCCTATATGTTCCCCGACGCGTCAGATAAACATCCCTTTTCACCTTTTTTATTGGCGGGTCTGCTGCTGACGGTAGCGTTGCTCCATTAGTCGACTCTCGGCCAATTGAAAGTTTAATGCTATGTACATAGTCAGAAAGTACGACTACGGTTAACACACCGCTCTGGCGTACTGTCATCGGAATACGCGAAACGGTCAAACATTGCTTAATCGTGTTTTGCTGAATGGATAAAGGTTCCGGTCTGCCGGCCTTAACAGCATGGAGTTGCATGTGGATAACTACCCGGTCACGAAAGTTCTGGTGGTCGATGACCAGCCTTGTATCGTTGAAGAACTCTGTGAGTTTCTGGAGAGCAGCGGCTATGAGTGCGTGCGCTGCCATTCAAGCCTTGAGGCCATCGAGCATTTCAGCGGCGACAGCGCTATTGGCATCGTACTGTGCGACCTGGAAATGCCAGGCATGAACGGGATCGAGATGGTCGAGGCCATGAAGATGGCTGGCGGCAAGACGCATTTGTTCGAGGCCATCATGCTGACCGGACAAGCCGAGAAAAAGGATGTCATCAAGGCCCTGCGAGCCGGCATCGCTGATTACTACCAAAAGCCGGTCAACCTTGAAGAGTTGCTTGAGGGTGTCCAGTTGCAGGTAGAAGCGCTGAACGAACGGCAGAAAAATCGTCAACAATTGGGCCTGCTCAACGAGAAACTTCAGTTTCTGGCCGCATCTATAGACGACCTCTATCAGAATCTGGATAACGTTCAGAACAGGGCGCAGTCGCAGCGCAAAGCCAGCCTCGAAAGTGATGCACAGATGCCCGTGGCACTGGCCAAATTGTCACCCCGCCAGCTTGATGTGGCGCGGCTGGTCAGCAAGGGACTGACTAATTACCAGATTGCCTGCGAACTGGGGATTACCGAAAACACCGTCAAGCTCTACGTTTCCCAAGTGCTGCGCTTGACCCACATGCATAACCGCACCCAACTGGCCTTGGCATTTTCACCCGGCAAATCGGCAGAGCGGCAAAAGCTGATCGAAAGCCAGGGCTAAAACGGAATCAGGCCTCGATTTCCGTCAACACGACGTGATAAGGCACATTAACGAGGGCCGAATGCACCTGATTGCGGCCCGCGTGCTTGGCGCAGTACAACGCCGTATCCGCCTGTGACGCAAGGCTCAGGCTGTCGTCATTCGCCCCCAGCGAAACCACCCCGGCGCTGAAAGTGCAGAACAGATCAGTCGGCTGCGCGGGGTAATGGATCTCCGCAAAGCGATGGCGGATCTCATCAAGCACTTTATGGGCACTTTGAATGTCGGTGTCCGGCATGACGATGGCAAATTCCTCACCACCGTAACGACCGATGAAGTCGGTTTTGCGCAGGCGCTGCTTGAGAAACAGCGCCAGGCTCTTAATGACGCGGTCTCCCATCGGGTGACCGTGGCTGTCGTTGACCTTCTTGAAGTGGTCGATATCGAGCATGGCAAAGCACAGCGGCTTGCCCTCGCGTCGTGAGCGAAAGCTGCAATCTTCCAGCAGTTGCAGGATGTGCGTGTGATTGTAGAGCCCGGTCAGACTGTCACGAACCATACGAGCCTTGAGGCTGCGGGCTCTGGCGGCGCGGTTGCGGACCGTGGTGATCAGGTGACGTGGCTTGATCGGCTTGGTGAGAAAGTCATCGCCGCCCTCGCTCATGGCGTCAAGCTGCTTGTCCTGATCATCTTCGGCCGACAGGTAAATGATCGGCACGCTGACGTAGCGGTCGTTATGGCGAATGACCTTGGCCAGCTCAGTGCCGGTGCAACCGGGCATGTACATGTCGAGAATGATCAGATCCGGCTGGAACTCCGCCAGTTCGGACATTGCCTGAATAGGGTCGAGCAGAACCCGCGTAACAATTCCCGCTGCATTCAAAATGCGTTCGGTGTGCATCGCCTGAGCGCGGGAATCGTCGATGATCAGCACTTTATAGGGTTCATATTGAGCAACGCAGGTCAGGACTTCGATTTTTTCCAGCAGACTCGACGCTTCCAGCGCGCCGGTCAGAAACTCTTCGCCACCAGCCCGCACCGCTGCCAGACGGGTGGGCGTATCGGTTTCGTTAAGACTGAAAAACAACAGCGGAAGCTTCTGCTCCAGTCCTTCCTGGGCCTGTGATGCCAGCTTAAGACCCTGACCAGGCCCGCTGAAATCGACATCCATGACAATCGCCGCCGGATGCCGCTGCGCCATTGCATGCTGAAATTCGGCAACACTGTGCAGCGACAGGGCGGCCAGACCGAAAAACTCCAGTTGCTTGGCCAGGCGCTCGGCCCGCTCATGGTCCTGAACTACCACATAGACCGGCTTGCGCAGCGGAGGCAGCGAAGTTTGCTCAAGCTGGTCACCATGCCGCAGCCCGGTGCGGGAGAGACGTTGCATCAGACGATTGAGGTCAGTGATGACGCTGCTGTTGAGGCGACCGCGATTGGCTTCGACAGCATCGAGTGCCTGGCTGATGTCATGCGCCAGCGAAATGTGTTCAACCTGCTCGAAGCGCTCGGCAAAGCGCAGTAAGCGCAACGTCGATTCCTTGAGCTCAGCCATGTCGCCAGTCGACCACTCGGCCTTCTGCAGACGTTGCCACGTCTCCAGAATCTGGCGTGCCTGGTGGATAACCCTTTGGGCAAAGTGATGCTTCAGGCGATCTCGGCTAGGGTCTTCTGGCTCGGTCATATTGAGGCTACTGTGGTTTTACTGAGCGATACGGCTGATGGCGCTATGCTAGCACCTCCGATACGACAGAACAGTGCCGTAAGTCACTTATTTGACAACTTTTTGATGGCGCTTAGCCATTACTGAAAATCAATCGCCTGATAGACCTTGGCTATAAGCTGCAAGCTAAAAACTAAAAGCGGTTTGCTCTTGATTTGAAGCTTGCAGCTTGCAGCTGCCCCAATCGCACCTTAGGGTAAGGTTGCGGTCGAACCCCACGTGAAGCATTCAACTCAAGATCGAAAGGACCCTACCATGCTGGATTGGAAGAACCGCGCAGGCAGCGCGGGTGCGCGCAGCGCTGACACTTCATCGACCAAACGCCGCGGTTACCTGGGTAACCTGTTCTATAGCCGTGCGCTGGGCGCCCTGATCTTGATCTACCTGCTCGTCGCACTGGCAGTCGGCTGGTACTGGAGCAAGGAACCTGCGCTGTTCCCGGTACAACAGAATGCGCAAGCCGCCGCCGAGCGCGAAGGCAAACAGATGGTCATCGGCTACACGACGGTTGAAACGCTCAAGACCGTGGCGGGCACGTTGCTTAACAAGCCCGGTGGATACCTGTCCAACGACCGCATGCCACCTGGCCTGTGGCTGGACAACATCCCGAGCTGGGAATACGGCGTGCTGGTGCAGGTGCGTGATCTGAGTCGTGCGCTGCGCAAGGATTTCGCCCGCTCCCAGTCGCAATCGGCTGAAGATGGCGATCTGGCCCGCGCCGAGCCGTTGTTCAACTTCAACAATCGCAGCTGGCTGCTGCCTTCCAGCGAGTCGCAGTACGCCGAGGGGATCAACTCCCTGAGCCGCTACCAGGCACGCCTGTCCGATCCCAACCAGAAAGGCGCGCTGTTTTATGCCCGCGCCGACAACCTGAACAACTGGCTGGGCGATGTCGGCACCCGCCTGGGCTCGCTGTCGCAACGCCTGTCGGCCAGCGTTGGCCGGGTCAAACTCAACAGCACGCTGAAAACCGAAGCCGCTGTGTCGGTCAAACCCGGTGAAGTACCGCAGGTCGATGAGGAAATCGTCGAAACGCCATGGCTGGAAATCGACAACGTGTTCTACGAAGCACGCGGTCAGGCCTGGGCGCTGTCGCACCTGCTGCGCGCCATCGAGGTTGATTTTGCCGATGTACTGGCGAAGAAGAACGCGACGGTCAGCGTGCGCCAGATCATTCGTGAGCTGGAAGCCTCACAAGAGCCGATGTGGAGCCCGATGATTCTCAACGGCAGCCCGTTCGGCGTGTTCGCCAACCACTCGCTGGTCATGGCCAACTACATCTCGCGTGCCAACGCCGCGGTCATCGACCTGCGCCAGCTGCTGAATCAGGGCTGATGTCCATACCTGCCAACGAGGCCGCGCACCGCGCCGCCTCGGATGCCGAGCAGATCGCCTGGGTCGACGAACAGGATCGACTGCTCGGTTCGCTGGTCCGCGCTGACCTGCGTGAACGCGGACTGATCGGACGCGGCACTTATATCCTGCTGTTCAACAGTCTCGGTGAGCTGTGCGTGCATCGTCGCACCTTGAGCAAGGCGATCTATCCCGGCTATTGGGACGTAGCCGCAGGCGGGATGGTCCAGGCCGATGAAAGCTACGCAGCCTCTGCCGCGCGCGAGCTGGAAGAAGAGCTGGGGGTTAGTGGCGTACCGCTGCAGGCCCACGAACAGTTTTTCTTCTATCAGCCGGGCAACCGGCTCTGGTGTGCAGTGTTTTCAGCCGTATGGGACGGACCTTTGAAACTGCAACCTGAAGAGGTACTGGAGGCGCGCTTCATGCCCATCGCCGAAGTTCTGCAACAGGCTGAGCATAATCCCTGGTGCCCCGACTCCCTGGCGGCACTGAAACGCTACCTTAAGCAGATAGAGAACGAGCAGTAAGCGAGTGTTCAGAAATTGGCACATCCAGCCCCTTAGCAACCGGCCGGTTTGCCGTTACACTGCGCGACCTTTTCAAACTGGACCGGCCCTGCCGTTTCAGTAGCGCTGCCCCTGCCAGAGTGGGGCTTCGCGGTCGATGGCTCGTACGAGCCCGACCCATCTTCAGTCCTCAACAAGAGGATGTTTGCGTGGCTAAAAAAGCCGCTTCTCTCGCCGCCCTGGGTGGCCTGGTATTTTCAACCGACGCAGGGCGTCACTGCCCAGATTGTCGTCAGCCCGTTGCCGACTGCACCTGCAAACAGACCGCCATCCCCGAAGGTGACGGTATTGCCCGCGTGCGCCGGGAAAGCAAGGGCCGGGGCGGCAAGACCGTCACCACCATCAGCGGCGTCCCGCTGGCCGAAGAAGCGCTCAAAGAGTTGGCCAAGGCTCTCAAGCAACGCTGCGGCACAGGCGGATCGCTCAAGGAAGGCGTGATCGAGATTCAGGGCGATCACGTCGAACTGCTGTTGGCAGAGCTGATCAAAAAAGGCTTCAAGGCTAAAAAGTCCGGCGGCTGAACCCTCGTAGCGGGCAGCGAATCAAATCGTCATTTCAACTCATTACACTGCGCCCAGCTGGCTATTGGCTGGCGCAACGACTTCTTTATAGGGGACTTCGATGTCCGTACGACGCACACGCAAAGACGATGGCAGCCAATGGACAGTTGCGGACAGCCGCAGCGTTTATGGTATTCGCCATTGGGGCGCGGGTTATTTTGCTATCAACGAAGCGGGACGCGTTGAAGTCCGTCCCAACGGGCCGGACAGCTCGCCCATAGATCTTTACGAACAGGTCGACAATTTGCGCAAGAGCGGCCTGTCTTTGCCCTTGCTGGTGCGCTTCCCCGACATTCTGCAAGACCGCGTGCGCCAGCTGACCGGCGCGTTCGACAGCAACATCGCGCGCCTGGAGTACCAGAGCAAGTACACCGCGCTGTACCCGATCAAGGTCAACCAGCAGGAAGCGGTGGTGGAAAACATCATCGCCACGCAGAACGTCTCCATCGGCCTGGAAGCGGGCTCCAAGCCTGAGCTGATGGCGGTGCTGGCACTGGCACCCAAAGGCGGCACCATCGTCTGCAACGGTTACAAGGACCGTGAGTTCATCCGTCTGGCGCTGATGGGCCAGAAGCTGGGCCACAACGTGTTCATCGTCATCGAGAAAGAGTCCGAAGTCGAACTGGTGATCGAAGAAGCCGCCGAGCTGAAGGTCGCTCCCCAGGTTGGCCTGCGCGTCCGCCTCTCCTCCCTGGCGTCGAGCAAATGGGCGGATACCGGTGGCGAGAAATCCAAGTTCGGTCTGTCGGCCGCACAATTGCTGTCGGTGGTCGAGCGCTTCCGTAAGGCAGGGCTCGATCAGGGCATCCGCCTGCTGCACTTCCACATGGGCTCGCAAATCGCCAACCTGGCTGATTACCAGCACGGCTTCAAAGAGGCTATCCGCTATTACGGCGAACTGCGCAAACTCGGCCTGCCGGTGGATTACATCGATGTCGGCGGCGGTCTGGGCGTTGACTACGATGGCACACACTCGCGCAACGCCAGTTCGATCAACTACGACATGGACGACTACGCAGGTGTGGTGGTCGGCATGCTCAAGGAATTCTGCGATGCGCAAAGCCTGCCGCATCCGCATATTTTCTCGGAAAGCGGACGCTCGCTGACCGCCCACCACGCCATGCTGGTGGTCCAGGTGACCGACGTCGAGAAGCATAACGATGAAGTGCCGGAAATCTCCGACAAGGGAAGCCTGCCGGAAACCGTGCAATGGCTGGTCGACCTGCTGGGTCCGACCGACATAGAAATGGTCACCGAAACCTACTGGCGCGCTACGCACTATATGAGCGACATCGCTACACAGTACGCCGATGGCAAAATCAGCCTGGCAGAGAAAGCACTCGGCGAACAATGCTACTTCGCCGTCTGCCGCCGCCTGTACAACTCGCTGAAAGCGCGTCAACGCTCACACCGTCAGGTGCTCGACGAACTCAACGACAAGCTGGCCGACAAGTACATCTGCAACTTCTCGGTGTTCCAGAGCCTGCCCGATACCTGGGCCATCGGCCAGGTGCTGCCGATTCTGCCCTTGCACCGTCTGGACGAAGAACCAGTGCGCCGTGCCGTGCTTCAGGACCTGACCTGCGATTCCGACGGCAAGATCAAGCAGTACGTCGATGAGCAGAGCATCGAGACCAGCATGCCTGTGCACTCGTTGAACGAAGGCGAAGACTATCTGCTGGGGATCTTCCTGGTAGGCGCCTACCAGGAAATTCTGGGGGACATGCACAACCTGTTCGGTGATACCGACTCGGTGAACATCTACCAGAACCCGGACGGCAGTGTTTACCACGCGGGCATCGAAACCCACGACACCATCGAAGACATGCTGCGCTACGTGCATTTGTCACCGGAAGAACTGATGACCCATTACCGGGACAAGGTCGCCAGCGCCAAGATTACCCCGCGCGAGCGTACCTACTTCCTCGACGCCCTGCGCCTGGGACTGACACGCTCTTCGTACCTGTCGTCCTGATTTGAGGATTTGCGATGGGGCCTGCAATCGGGCTCCATCTACTGTGACTGTCGTGCCAATGCTGCGCGTTGGCGCGATGGTCATGCGCACATCGTAAGCCGCTACCAATATTTCTTGTAGGCAACGTCCTGTTCTACTTGCAGCCCTCTACCCTGCCCGATTTCTGCGCCAGAATTCGCGGTCGCATTCCCGGTAGAGAAGCACTCCATCATGCCCGACCCCACCAGCGCGCCGCACTTTCGTCTGGAGATTGCCCGCCTGCAGCGCTGCTTCACTGTCATATCATTCAGCGCAAGCGAGGCGATCAGCCAGCCTTTTGCCTTTGAACTGGACATTCTTGGCGACGGCCTGGATCTGGACCTGACCGGCCTGATGTACAAACCTGCCTCGCTGAGCTTCGGAAGCCGGACGAACTTTCACGGTCAGATTCAAGGCGCGACACGCAAGCATTACCAACCCGGCCCGGCATGTTACACGCTGATAATGGGGCCACGGCTGGCCTGCCTCGGGTTACGCCATCAGTCGCGCATCTTTCAGCACATGACCGCCACCCGGATCATCGCCCAGGTGCTCGAAGAACATGGCCTGAAGAACTGTTTCCGTTTTGACCTGCCGACCGAGTGCCGCGAACGCGACTGTTGCGTGCAGTATCAGGAATCCGACCTGCAACTGGTCCAGCGCCTGTGCGCAGAAGAAGGCATTCACTACCACTTTGTCCATTCACGACGTCGCCACGAACTGGTGTTCGGCGCCAACCTGCACGGGTTTGCGCGCAGCCCTGTCGCACGCTGGCGTCAATTCGCGCAACAGTACGGGGTCACCCGGTTTGCCGTCACCGAGCATGCAACGGACCTGCCCGGCAGCCGCGCAGGCCAACACGCGACCGGCCAGAGTACCTTGCCGTTCGTGACCTGCGCAGAACTGCTGCCGCTGGCCGACCATCCCGAAAAAAACTGGAACCACATGTGGCTGATCACCGAAGTCCGGCATTGCTTTGGCCTCGTTGATGGCAATGACTGCGGGGCATCAGATCGCTACTCCAACCAGTTTAAGGCCATACCATGGGAAGTCGGCTTCAGAACGCCTGCCCCGGCACCAAGAGCGCCCATTGCGCCACTTCAGCGGGGCTGGATCACCGGCATCAGCGGCGAACCGGCAAGGCTTGATGCGTCAGGCCGGGTGCGCGTCCGGCTGGAATGGGAGTGGCAGCACCCTAATGATCCCGGCAGTGGCTGCTGGCTGCATCTGGCCCACGGGCTGGATATCGAATGTCGCGCCGGTATGTCGGTGGCGGTGAGCTTTTCTGAGGCACACCCACCACTGATTACCGGCTGTCTGCCGGCGCAGGAGGCGCGTCGCGAGAATGATCCAGCGCCTGTCGATAACGTTCAAATGCACCTCGACCGGCAAATATTCATCGGGCCTGACCGACTGCTGCAACTGGCAGACGGGGTCCGCCTATACCTTGGCGAAGGCAGCAAAGTCACGCTGGATGCGGGGTCCAGCACGGTGCAGATCGACGATGATGGCCTGACACTGAGCAGCCCGCGCATCGGCTTTGCCAGCAAGGCGAATGGCGGTTCTTCGGGTGATCCGGACGCTATTGAATGACGTAGCAGTAACTATGCGGCACTGGGGCGAAGCGCGACGGTCTCAGGCATATCCGACTTATCTGCCAGAGCCCTTCCCTTATGATACGAGTGATTTTCCTGGCACTGATGACGGGTGCCGTACTGGCAGCATTGTCCGGTTGCTCGCCCTTGAAGCTGCTCAACACGTTGAATCCGACCGGCCCTGTCGATCATGTCTACGGGCTGGCCTACGGGCAGGATCCACGTAACACGCTGGACGTTTACACCCCACAGGCTAAAACGGCCAACGCGCCAGTCGTGGTGTTTTTCTATGGTGGCAGCTGGAACACCGGTTCGAAAGCCGATTACGCCTTTGTCGGCGAGGCTCTGGCTGCGCGTGGCATGGTCGTCGTGATTGCCGACTACAGGCTCTATCCGCAGGTGCGCTACCCAAGCTTTCTGGAAGATTCAGCCAAGGCGCTGGCCTGGGCGTACAAGCATGCAAAAACCTACGGTGGCGATCCTGACCGCTTGTACGTGATGGGCCACAGTGCAGGTGCCTATAACGCAGCGATGCTGGCGCTCGACCCGCGCTGGCTGGCCCGTGAAAGGTTGTCGCCGTCCATTCTAAGCGGCTGGATCGGGATGGCCGGGCCGTACGACTTTCTGCCTATCGAGAACGCCGATGTGAAACCGGTGTTCTTTTTCCCCAACTCACCGCCTGACTCGCAACCCATCAACCACGTCAGTTCCAGTGCGCCCCCTGCGTTGCTGATGGCCTCGAATACGGACTCGCTGGTCAACCCCAAACGCAACACCGGTGGCCTGGCGCGGGCATTGCGCGAGGCGGGTGTACCGGTACGCGATCTGTATTTCTCGCGCACCAACCACGGCACGCTGGTCGGCGCCTTTGCCAAGCTGTTAAGCGGCCTGGCACCGGTGGTCGACGAGGTCGACATGTTCGTCAATCACACCCCGCAAAGGCTCGCGGAAAAGAACCGTGCGGCCTTGAAGAGTCAGTGAACGAACCAGCCGTCCCGGCGTGTCAATCGCCAGGCAATAGCGCCAAGGCTCAGGCCGCGCAGCAGGGTGAAGGCCAGAAACGTCAGCCATAGCGCGTGATTGCCATGGCTGGAAGCCAGATAAGCCACCGGCGCGATGCCTGCTGCGCTGAACAGCATCGCGTTGCGCATTTCACGCGCACGAGTGGCACCGATGAACAGCCCGTCCAGCAGGTAACTCCAGACGGCCAGCAGTGGCATCAGCGCCAGATATGGCAGATAGGTCATGGCCGTTGCGCGAACCTCGGGAATATCGGTCTGCACGCTGACGAACCCATGCCCGCCCACCAGAAACAACAGCGCAAATGCCACGCTGGCAATCAGTGACCAGCCTCCGGCGACCACCAGCGAGCGCCGCAACGTATCCCGGTCACGCGCACCAATGGCATGGCCGCACAGAGCCTCGACCGCATGCGCCAGCCCGTCCAGTGCATGGGCAGTCAACAGCAGGCCGTTGAGCAGCAACGCGTTGGCGGCAACCGTTGCGTCACCCAGACGAGCACCTTGCACAGTGATCAGGAACATCACCGATTGCAGCGCCAGTGTGCGCAGAAAGATGTCTCGATTGACCGCCAGCAAGGGTCTCCAGTTGCTCCATAGCCTCAGGGCTGACCAGACGATCTGCCCCGGCCAGGCGCGCAAGGTCTTGCGGGCCAGCAGCAGACCGAGCACTACCCCGGTCCACTCTGCCAGCACCGAGGCACGTGCCGAACCGACCACGCCCCAGTCCAGCCCGATGACGAACCATAGGTTGAGCGCAATATTGACCAGGTTGGTGATGAGCAGAATGGCCAGTGGCGCTCTGGCGTTCTGCGCGCCGAGAAACCAGCCGACCAGCGCATAACTGGCCAGCGCCGCAGGCAGGCCGAACAGCCGGGTGTGGAAGAAATCCAGGGTCATTTGCAGCAGATCGGCAGACGGCTGCATCATCGCCAGCGCCAGATGGCTGAACGGCAAGGCGATCACACCCAGCAACAATGCCAGCCCGACGGCCAGCAACATCCCCTGCAACAAGATCCGGCGCAGCGCAGCACTGTCATTGCGCCCTGCCGCCTGCGCGGCAAAACCGGTGGTGCCCATGCGTAGAAAACCCATGGCCCAGGCAAGGAAGGTGTAAAGCGTCGACCCGACCGCGACGGCACCCAACTGATGCGCGTGCGGCAGATGACCGATCACTGCGCTGTCGACCAGCGCTACCAGCGGAACGGAAATATTCGACAGAATCATCGGCGCAGCCAGCGCCCAGACACGACGATGGGTTGAGCGATGACGCCAATCGTTGAGCAACGTGGACATGAGAACTCCCGGCAAGGCGAGCATTGTAGCCAGAGCGCCGAGGCTTTGCTGTTCAGATGATGGTGGCCCGGCCCTGAATGTGCAGCGCAGCGAAAATTTGTGACGCGGAGCGTCACCCAAGGCATTCCCACGCTGGGGCGTGAGGAACGCTAGCCATGCTCTGTGTCCTGCGCTGGCGTGTGAGGAATGCCAGGGACTACCTGTTCAATCTGACAGTAATACTTGTCATCACGACTGTTATATAGTCGCACCCTCTCTACCGTTGCCGATGAGTGCCACCATGTTCAACAAAGGATTGTTTCTGGCTTGCGCGCTTGCGTTGCTGAGCGCCTGTGATTCCTCCTCTCAGGATAAGCCTGCGCCAGCCGCGGCAACCACGACTCAGGCAACGGTTACCGATACAAAGCCCAAACCCGCAGTCGACCTCGCCGCGCTGAGCAAGCGCTACGCAGGACGCGAACTGACCGTGATCGACGTGTCGGAGATCCAGATCGACGGTGCAAGCGCCTTGTCGGTGAGTTTTTCTGTCCCGCTCGATCCGGAACAGAAGTTCGGCGAAAAACTCCATCTGGTGGACAGCAAAAACGGCAAGGTCGACGGTGCCTGGGAACTGTCGGACAACCTTATGGAATTGCGCCTGCGTCACCTGGAGCCGCAGCGCAAGCTGGTGCTGACCGTCGATGCCGGTCTGCAGGCCGTCAACAAGGCCACACTCGCGGCCGAATACATCAGCCGTCTGGAGACCCGTGACCTGCAAGCCTCCGTCGGCTTCGCCAGCCGTGGCAGCCTGTTGCCGACGCGTCTGGCCGAGGGCCTGCCGGTCATCGCCCTGAACGTCGACAAGGTGGATGTCGAATTCTTCCGGGTCAAACCCGACTCGATGCCCAACTTCCTCGCCCAGTGGGACGGCGCGTCGAGCCTGTCCAGCTACAGCTCCGAAGAACTGCTGCCCATGGCCGAACTGGTCTACAGCGGCCGTTTCGACCTCAAGCCTGCGCGCAATACCCGTGAAACCCTGCTGCTGCCGATAGCCGGTATCAAACCTCTGCAACAGCCGGGTGTTTATCTGGCAGTCATGCGCGCTTCGGGGACCTACAGCTACTCGCAGCCGGCCACCCTGTTCACCCTCAGTGATATCGGCCTGTCAGTACACCGTTACAGCAACCGTCTGGACGTCTTCACTCAGGCGCTCGAGGGCGGCAAGGCCCTGAGCGATGTGAGCATCGACGTGTACGACGACAGCGGCAAGGTTGTCGCCCAGGGCAAGACCGACAGCGACGGCCACACTCAACTGCCGCTGCCAGCCAAGGCCGCAGTGGTGCTGGCGCACAAGGACGAACAGACCAGCATGCTGCGCCTGAACAGCTCGGCGCTGGACCTGGCCGAGTTCGACATCTCCGGCCCGCAGGCTCACCCGCTGCAATTCTTCATTTTCGGCCCGCGTGACCTGTATCGCCCCGGTGAAACAGTGCTGCTCAACGGCCTGCTGCGTGACAGCGACGGCAAGAACGTCAAGCCACAACCCATCACCGTCGAAGTGCGCCGCCCTGATGATCAGGTCAGCCGCAAATTCGTCTGGGAAGCCGACAGCAGCGGTTTCTACCAGTATCAATTGCAACTCGCCGATGAAGCGCCAACCGGTCGCTGGCAACTGGTGTTCGACCTGGGCGATGGCAAACCGCAGCTTTATGAGTTCAAGGTTGAAGACTTCCTGCCTGAGCGCCTGGCTCTGGAACTCAAGGGCAGCGACACGCCGGTTGCGCCTGCTGACAACCCCGAGTTCGATATCACTGGCCGCTACCTGTACGGCGCTCCTGCCTCAGGCAATACCCTGACCGGTCAGGTCTACGTGCGTCCGCTGCGCGAAGCCGTGCCGAAACTGCCGGGCTATCAGTTCGGTTCGATCATCGAAGAAGACCTCAAGCACGACCTTGAGCTTGAGCCCGTTACGCTCGACGCCGAAGGCCACTCGACGCTTGCCGTGCAGAGCGAATGGGCGCAAGCCAAATCACCACTGCAACTGATTCTGCAAGCCAGCCTGCAAGAGTCCGGCGGGCGTCCGATCACCCGTCGTCTGGTGCAGCCGATCTGGCCTGCCGAGCACTTGCCCGGCGTGCGCGCGTTGTTCGGCAGCAGTGCAGGCAGCGATGACTACGACGACGAAGCCGGCAAGGGCGAGGCGCAGACCAACGGCGACGGCCCGGCCGAATTTGAAATCGTGATGGCCGATGCCGCAGGCAACAAACTGGCCGCTGATAATGTAAAAGTCCGGTTGATTCGTGAGCGCCGTGACTACTACTGGAATTATTCGGCCAACGATGGCTGGAGCTACCACTTCAACGAGAAATTCCTCAACCTGAACGAGGAAACCCTCAACATCACCAAGGACTCAACGGCCAAAATCAGCTTCCCGGTCGAGTGGGGCCCGTACCGTGTCGAAGTGGAAGACCCGTCCACCGGCATGGTCAGCAGCCTGCGCTTCTGGGCGGGCTATCGTTGGCAGGACAACACCGATGGCGGCGCGGTCAGGCCGGATCAGGTCAAGCTGGCGCTGGACAAACCGGCCTACACCCACGGCGACACCGCCACGGTGACCGTCACTCCACCCGCAGCGGGCAAGGGCTATCTGCTGGTCGAGTCCAGCGAAGGTCCATTGTGGTGGAAAGAAATCGACGTGCCGGCCGAGGGCAAATCATATGAAATCCCGCTGGACACAAAGTGGGCGCGCCACGATCTGTACATCACTGCTCTGGTCATACGCCCCGGCGAGCGCAAGGCCAACGTCACACCGAAGCGCGCAGTGGGTGTGCTGCACCTGCCGCTGAATCGTGCGCAACGCAAACTGGCGCTGACGGTCACCGCACCAGAGAAAATGCGCCCCAAGCAGCCGCTTAAACTCAAGATTGTCGCCAAAAATGCCGATGGCAGCGTGCCAAGGCAGGTGCAAGTGCTGGTGTCGGCAGTGGACGTCGGCATTCTCAATATCACCCGCTACGCCACGCCCGACCCGTTTGCCAGTCTGTTTGGCCGCAAGCAGTATGGTGCGGACCAACTGGACATCTACGGCCAGTTGATCGAAGCCGGTCAGGGACGTCTGGCCAGCATGGCGTTCGGTGGTGATGCGCTGGCCAAAGGCGGCAAGCGTCCGGACACCAGCGTGACCATCGTGGCACTGCAAAGCGCGCCGGTTACTCTGAACGACGCGGGTGAAGGCGAAGCGAGTGTCGACATTCCTGACTTCAACGGCGAACTGCGGGTCATGGCTCAGGCCTGGACCGACGACCGCTACGGCATGGCCGAGGCGAAAACCGTGGTGGCTGCGCCGATCATCGCCGAGCTGTCGACGCCGCGTTTTCTGGCCGGTGGCGACCAGACCAGCGTCGCGCTGGACATCTCCAACCTGTCAGGCAAAGCGCAAAAGCTGGACGTGAAGATCAGCGCTGAAGGCCAGTTGAGCATTCCTGGCGGCGATCAGAGCAAACCCTTGCAACTCAAAGAGGGGCAGCGCGTCACCCTTAAAGTGCCGGTACTGGCGCAGGGTGGACTGGGTCAGGGCAAAATCAAAGTGTTGGTCGAAGGTCTGGACCTGCCCGGTGAAACCCTGCCCGCCTTCACTCGCGAGTGGAGCATCGGTGTGCGCCCTGCCTACCCGGCGATGCTCAGGCATTATCGCGCCACTCTCAACGAGCAAAGCTGGAGCCTGCCGGACGGTGCACTTGAAGCTTTCGAGCCTGCCGGTCGCGAAGCCATGCTGTCGCTGTCGAGCCGTCCGCCGCTGAACATTGGTGAACAGATTCGGGCACTGAAGGCCTACCCGTACGGTTGCCTGGAGCAGACCGCCAGCGGCCTGTATCCATCGCTGTATGCCGACGCGGCGACGCTCAAGCGTCTGGGCCTGAGCGGCGAACCGGATGCCGAACGCAAGCGCAAGGTCGAGATCGGCATCGAGCGCCTGCTGGGCATGCAACGTTACAACGGCAGCTTTGGCCTTTGGGGCTCGGACAGCGACGAAGAGTACTGGCTGACCGCCTATGTCACCGACTTCCTGCTGCGCGCCCGCGATCAGGGCTTTGCCATACCACCGGACGCGCTGAAGAAAGCCAGTGAACGCCTGCTGCGCTATTTGCAGGATGCCGGGCAGATTCAGGTCAATTACAGCCAGAACGCCGAACATACGCGCTTTGCCGTGCAAGCCTATGCGGGGCTGGTGCTGTCACGCAGCCAACAGGCTCCGCTGGCGGCCTTGCGCAGCCTGTTCGACCGACGCAGCGACGCCCGCTCCGGGCTGCCGCTGGTGCAACTGGCGGTCGCGCTGGAGAAGATGGGCGACAAACCGCGTGCCGATCTGGCCCTGAGTGCCGGCCTGGCGGTCAGCCGCAAAAATGAATGGCTGGCCGACTACGGCAGCTCGCTGCGTGATCAGGCACTGATCCTGGCCTTGCTGGAAGAAAATGATCTCGCCAGGGAAAGGCGTGACGAGCGCCTGTTTGCCTTGGCGGACGAAGTGGCCGCCAATCGCTACCTGTCCACTCAGGAAAGCAACTCGCTGTTCCTTGCGGGTCGTAACCTGCTGGGTAAGGCGGAGAAGGACTGGACCGCCAGCCTCGCCAGCGGCACTCAAACCCGCGAGCTGAGCAACAAACAGCCGGGCCTCAAGCTGGACGGTGCGCTGCTGGCTTCGCCGCTTTCGGTGCACAATCAAGGCAGCGAACCGCTCTATCAGCAACTGACCGTTTCCGGTTATCCCACCCAGTCGCCTGCGGCCGGTGGCGAAAACCTGAGCATTCGTCGCCAATACCTGAGCCTGAGCGGCGCGCCACTGAACGTCGGCGCCCTGAAAACCGGGCAACTGGTGCTGGTGCATCTGGAGATTGGTGCCAAACAGCGCGTACCGGATGCGTTGGTGGTGGACCTGCTGCCTGCGGGCCTGGAACTGGAAAACCAGAACCTGGCGCAAAGCTCGGCAAGTCTGGAAGACGCCAGTGAAGAAGTGAAGACGATCCGCGAGTCGATGGAAAACGCCGGGATCAAGCATCAGGAATATCGCGGTGATCGTTACGTGGCGGCGCTGGATATCGACGGCAGCAGCACCGTGCACCTGCTCTACCTGGCCCGTGCAGTCACGCCAGGTACGTACCGCGTGCCGCCGCCGCAGGTCGAATCGATGTACCGTCCGAACTGGCAGGCACTGGGCGATGCGCCTGCGCAGATGGTGGTAAAGGGGAAATGATCGCTGACTGACTGATTGGAAATGCTTACCTGCGGGAGCGAACTTGTTCGCAAAGGGGCCAGTTCATCCACTGAGGATGTATCGTCAGGAATAGAGCCTTCGCGAACACGTTCGCTCCCACAAAGGCACGCGCTTACAGCGTGGAGGCGGAGTTAGCGCATTAATGAATGATCCAGCTCAGCAACCACAGGCCCAGCGCCAGCCAGATGATCCCGAGGATGATCGAGGCGCGCATGAATGCCCGGATAGCCGAGTAAAGCAGCATCAGGCCGATGATCAGTGCGACGATGCTGATCAGTGAAGTGTCCATGCCCAGCGTGCGGGACAAGCCATCGACAAAATTTCCTCCAGCATGGGTAAACCCGTTGAACAACCACGCCAGACCGTCGACGAAGAAGCGAATCACCGCGCCGATGGCCTGCCCGAGCCATTCAAAAAAGCCTTCTACCTGCATATGTACGTCCTGATTGGGGTCGTGAAGAAAATGATCTGTCCGCTTTGGCCGTCGCAAGGCGTGTCAGGTTCCGTGGATCATAAAGGCTCTTTGTGTTGAAACCTGAATTTCTTCTGCGTCTGCGGCAAAAACTCAAGTGGCTGGCAGGCGCGATCGTGCTGCTGATCGCCCTGCTTTGGCTGGCAGATCGCCTGTGGCCGTTGCCTCTCCCCAAAGACGATCTGGCCCGCGTCGTGCTGGCCGAGGACGGCACACCGCTGTGGCGCTTTGCCGATGCCAATGGCGTGTGGCGCTATCCGGTCAGTAACGAGCAGGTTTCACCTTATTACCTCGAAGCCCTGCTGACCTACGAAGACCGCTGGTTCTACAGCCATCCTGGCGTGAACCCGCTGGCGCTGGTGCGCGCCACCTGGCAAAACCTCAGTGGCGCGCGCGTGGTATCCGGTGGCAGTACGCTGTCGATGCAGGTGGCGCGGCTACTCGACCCGCACTCGCGTACGTTATCCGGCAAGTTTCGCCAGTTGTGGCGCACATTGCAGCTTGAGTGCCACCTGTCGAAGGATGAAATCCTCAGCCTGTACCTCAATCGCGCGCCATTCGGCGGCACGTTGCAAGGGGTGGCGGCCGCCAGTTGGGCGTATCTGGGCAAATCCCCACACAATCTGACCCGCGCCGAGGCTGCATTGCTCGCGGTGCTGCCACAGGCACCCAGCCGTCTGCGGCCGGACCGTCATCCACAACGGGCGCAAGGTGCCCGCGACAAGGTCCTGAGGCGTCTCGCCGAGTTTCAGGTATGGCCGCAAGCCAGCGTGGACGAGGCTCTGGAAGAGCCGTTATGGCTGGCACCGCGACAGGAGCCCAGCCTTGCGCCGCTGCTGGCCAGACGCCTTAATCGCCCCAATAGCCCGCCGCTGATCCGTACCACGCTGGATGCCTCACTGCAACGGCGCATGGAAGACCTGCTGATGGGCTGGCGCGCGCGCCTTCCGGAACGGACCTCGGCAGCGATTCTGGTGGTCGAGGCAGAAAACATGGCCGTGCGCGCTTATGTGGGTTCAGTGGACATCAACGACGCCAAACGTTTCGGGCATGTGGACATGGTGACGGCGCTGCGTTCGCCCGGCTCCACCCTCAAGCCATTCCTGTACGGCATGGCAATGGATGCCGGGCTGATCCACTCCGAATCACTGATGCAGGACGTCCCGCGTCGCTACGGTGACTACCGGCCAGGCAACTTTTCGACCGGTTTCGGCGGGCCGATCGCGGCCAGTTCGGCTCTGTCGATGTCGCTCAACCTGCCTGCCGTGCAGTTACTGGAGGTCTATGGACCGAAGCGCTTCGCCGCCGAGCTGCGCAATGGCGGCGTGCCGCTGACCCTGCCGCCGCTGGCCGAGCCGAATCTGGCGCTGATTCTGGGAGGTGCGGGCAGTCGGCTGGAGGATTTGGTGACGGGATACAGCGCCTTCGCTCGTGGCGGGCGAAGCGCCGATGTTCGATTGCAACCGCAGGACCGATTGCGCGAACGGCGGATGATGTCGCCAGGGGCAGCATGGATCATCCGGCGCATCCTCAGCGGCCAGTCGCGTCCGGATATAGACCCGCGCGCCGAGCTGGTGCAGCGCCCGCAACTGGCCTGGAAGACCGGCACCAGCTATGGCTTCCGCGATGCCTGGGCGATTGGCGTGGGGTCGCGTTTTCTGGTCGGGGTATGGATCGGTCGCCCTGACGGCACACCGGTGCCGGGGCAGTTCGGGCTGGCGTCGGCAGCGCCACTGATGCTTCAGGTTCATGATGTGCTGGTCAATCGCGACAGCCAGCGCGGGATCGCTGCGCCGGTTCAACCGGTGCCGCTGAATGTCGGCGTGGCTGCAATCTGCTGGCCGCTGGGTCAACCGATGAGCAAAAGCGACCCGAACTGCCGTCGCCAGCGTTTCGCCTGGACTCTGGACGGCACCACGCCGCCAACCTTGCAGGCGGCCGATCAACCGCTTGGCATGGGCTTGCAGGAACGTGTCTGGATCAACGCCAAGGGCTTGCGCGTGGCTGCCGGTTGCCCGGACGCTCAAGCACGGGACATTGCGCTTTGGCCTGCCCCTCTGGAACCCTGGCTGCCCAGGGCCGAACGACGCGAAGCCCGTCTGCCACTCGCCGACCCGGACTGCCCGCCACAGAACCTCAACCTGGCGCCGCCGATTAGCATCGTCGGCGTGCGCGAAGGCGACAACCTGCGCCTGCCAGCGAGCAGCCGTCAGGCGCTGCGCCTCAGACTCTCGGCCCTGGGCGGCAGCGGACATCGCTGGTGGTTCATTGACGGCGCACCACTGGCGGACACCGACACCCGGCAAGACTTCACCCCGACCCTGAGCAAACCGGGCCGTTATCAATTAAGCGTACTGGACGAAAGCGGCCAGACCGCGAGGGTTGAATTCAGCGTGGTGGAGTAAAGGTTACGAAAACAATGTGGTCACTGAACCTGAAAGATTTTCGGCTCGGGGAACAGGTTGTTGAGCGTTTCCAGCAGACGAACGTGGTAGATAGGTTTGCGGAACAGGTCCAGCACGTGCAGGCGCAACAGGTCGCTGACGTCATCCATGTCAGCGTGGCCAGAGGTCACGATGACAGGCAGGTGCTGACGCGACGTGTGCTCGCGCAGGTGGCGGATCAACTGGAGGCCACTTTCCTCCGGCATCCGCAGATCGGTAATCACCAGCGCGATATCCGGATGGGCTGTCAGCTGGTGCAGGGCCATTTTCACGGACGACGCCGTGAAACAGCAGAACCCCTCGCCTTCGAGCAGTTCTGCAAGCTCCTCGTTTGCGTCCTCTTCGTCATCAACCAACAGCAGCTGTTGGCGGGTAGGATGGACAGCCATGTGGTTATCTCGACAGGAATGAACTCAGGGCACAATAATAAACTAACTTACCGCCGTCCCACCAAGGGCGATGACAATATCATTGAATTTTGCTTTGATGGCGGTCCCCATCGGTGTCACAAACGCAAACAACACCAACGCCACCATCGCAACGATAATGGCGTATTCAATGGCTGAGGCCGCCTCTTTATCTCTGATAAACGACTGAATTCGAGTGTAGACGCTGACGTACAGCTGGGTAAGGAACATCTCATTTCTCCTTGCGCCTTGAAGGCGCCGATAAACCGTCTTGCGCATGTATCCCCTTGCAATACCAGCATTGCCTTCAATCAAAAAACCCACAATCTCAATAAAGCATTAACCGGAAAGTTATAAGCCCGGCCGCCCCCACGCCTGGCTCGGTCAAACGCTATGTTATTCACGCAACAGCATTTTTATACCAAAGCACAATGGCATTCTGAGTGCCATGAGCTAACGTCACATAACGGACGGGAACGTCGTCCGCCGCGCCTGATTGCGAAGTTGCCGCACCGGTTTGAAGTTGTCCTGCGATGACAAAGGGAACGTTGCCATGAGCAGTCGCATTACCATGGTGCTTGCTGTCCTGTTTTTGCTGGGGGCGTTGATTGCCGGTTATCTGGGAATCGCCGTCAGCAAACCGGCCGAGGCACCTGCAGTTGTCACTCCACCCACGGTGCCTGTCGCCACCGAAACAACGACTCAAACGCCCCCGACTCCGCCCGTCGAGGATGCGTTGCGCCACAATGTCGTGGTTTTGGCCCGAGACGTACCGGCCTATACCCCCATCACGGCTGAAGACCTGACCGTAGAACGCCTAAAGGTCGCACCGCCTGGAAGTTTCGAGCACAGCGACAGGCTGGTGGGCCGCAGCAGCTGGCGAGCACTGACAGCCGGAACCTGGCTTAGCGAGAACAGTTTTGAAGCAGGCGGCACGCTGGCCCGGATGATTCGCCCGCATGAGCGCGCATTGGCGTTGCAGGTCGACGAAGTGACTGGCGCATCCGGGCAGCTCAGCCCGGGCGACTATGTGGATGTGCTGCTTTACCTGCCTGAGGACACCAGCAACCCGAATCGCTCCAGCCAAGTGGTAGTCCCCGCCCTGCGAATTCTCGGGGTTGGCGGGCTGCTCGGCCCGGACCGCAACGGCAAGCCGGTGCAGGACATCAACGCTGACGAACGCCTCAAACAGGAACAGCAGCGGATCAACGCGCGAACCGTCACTGTCGCGGTGCCGGAAGCCTTGCTGGCAAGGCTGATGCTGGCTTCGCAAACCGGTGTTCTGCGTCTGGCCGTGCGCAGCGCCGACGAGGGCAACCTGCAGGATTACTGGGCGAGCGAAGCCGGTAGCCGTGATGCAGCCGAACGAATGGACTCCGCCAACCGCCAACTGGTCAGCTTCCGACAACTGAGCCTGAGCACAGCCAATTCGCCGACACCGGGCACAGCCACTCACACGCCTCGCGCAGTCGAGGTCATACGCGGTAACCAGATCACGCAACAAACTCCCTGATTGAGCAAGGATTGCATTTGATGAGCTGTTGTTCCGTGCCAGTAACAAAACCCCGGCTGCTGGCGTTAGCCTTCGCGGCACTGTCTGCACAATCAGCCTGGGCCGCTTCCAGCAGTTGTGCAGGGCTTGCTGCAATGCCAGCGGCGGTGGAAATCGATCAGGGCATTCAGCAGGAAGTGCGCTCACCTGTAGCCATCACCCGCATTGCCGTGGGCGACCCGAAAATCGCCGATGTGCATGTCAACGGCAACGATGGCTTTCTGTTGACGGGCGTTGCGCAGGGCACGACCAGCCTGATGGTCTGGACCGCCTGCGCCACCGCCCCGCGCCAGAGCATGGTGTTCGTGCGCGGTCGGGCCACGACATCGATGGTAGAGAGCGTCCCTGCGCCCTCTGCCGATGCCCGGTTACCCAGCCAGGTGCAGACCGACATCCGCTTTATCGAAGTCAGTCGCACCAAACTCAAGGAGGCCAGTACCTCGATATTCGGCAAGGGCTCAAACAACTTTTTGTTCGGTGCGCCTGGCACGGTTCCCGGCGTCAACGTCACCCCCGGTACGGTGAGTGGCACAAGTCCAAGCATTCCGTTGAACAACAGCAGTTTCAATATTGTCTGGGGCGGTGGAAGCAGCAAGGTGCTGGGCATGCTCAACGCCATGGAAAACAGCGGCTACGCCTACACCCTGGCACGCCCCAGCCTTGTTGCGCTCAATGGGCAAAGTGCAAGCTTTCTGGCCGGAGGCGAGTTCCCGGTGCCTGTGCCCAATGGCGAGAGCAATGGTATTTCCATCGAGTACAAGGAGTTCGGTGTACGCCTGACCCTGACGCCGACAGTAGTAGGTCGTGACCGAATCCTGCTAAAAGTCGCCCCCGAAGTCAGCGAACTGGATTTCTCTGCCGGTATCACAATCGCCGGCACAACAGTGCCAGCGCTCAATATCCGCCGCACCGACACCAGCATTGCGCTTGCCGACGGAGAAAGCTTTGTGGTCAGTGGGCTGATCAGCTCCAGCAACGTCGGCTCCGTAGGCAAATTTCCCGGTCTGGGTGACATCCCCATTCTCGGCGCGTTTTTCCGCAACTCGCAAATCCAGCGCGATGAACGCGAACTGCTGATGATCGTCACCCCGCACCTGGTTCAACCGCTGGCTGCCAACGCGCAACTGCCCTCGCTGCCGGGTGAGGGGCTACGCACCTATGATCCGAGCTTTCCACGCCTGTACTTTCTGGAAAACGGCGACTTCGACCGCCGCGACGGGTTATCCAAATGAGCCAGAGCCTGAGCCAGACGTTCCTGGCAATCACCCGCAACAATACTGATCTGGAATGGCTGCAGAGTGCCCTTGGCTCACTGGGCCAGGTGGTCAGCGCAGGCACCGGCAGCCTCGACGATCTGCTCGCGCTGGTGGACGTGACATTTGCCAGCGTGGTGTTCGTCGGGCTGGACCGTGAGCATCTGATGACCCAGAGCGCCCTGATCGAGAGTGCTCTGGAAGCCAAGCCGATGCTGGCCATCGTCGCGCTCGGCGATGGTATGGATAACCAGCTGGTGCTCAACGCCATGCGTGCCGGGGCGCGGGATTTCGTCGCTTACGGCTCTCGTTCCAGTGAGGTCGCCGGTTTGGTAAGACGCTTGAGCAAGCGCTTGCCTGCCGTGACGCCCAACCCGAGCATGAGCGGCCTTTCAGTGCTGTATGGCGTGCAAAACGATGGCGACGGTGCCTTGATTGCGACTCATCTGGCGCTGGTGGTGCACAAGACCGGGCAACGCACCCTGTTGCTGGACCTGGGTCTGCCACGCGGCGACAGTCTGGCGATGCTTGGCCTTGAATCCTCGTTCAGTTTCGGCGACGCCCTGCGCCATCTACGCAGGCTCGATGCAACATTGATCGACAGCGCATTCACCACCAGCGAAAGCGGTCTGCGCATTCTTGCCTACGCCGAAGCCGACGATCATCTGGAGCAGTCCAGCGCAGCCGAGCTGTACATGCTGCTCAGCGCGCTGCGCCAGCATTTTCAGCATGTGGTCGTGAACCTTGTAGGCCAGCCGGACAGCGAGGCGCTGCGCTCGCTGGTCAGCCATTGCGATCAGTTGCTGTGGTACGCCGACCAGAGCGTGCTGGGTTGTCGGCGCAACCTGACAGTGCTCAATAACTGGCGTGAGAAAGGCATGAGAATGCAGCACGCCGGCCTGTTGGTCGATCGCTATCAGCGCTCGGTCGCACCCAATTCGGAAACCGTGGCCAAGACCTTCGGCCTGCCGGTGCTGGCCGTATTGCCTCTGGCACCAGAGCTGCGCCTCAACGCCAAAAACCAGGGCGTGACGCTGTTCGAGCTGGCCTCACGCGATGCGTTGTGTACCGGGCTGCGTCGGCTTGGTGAACATCTGGCACGCAATGCCGAGGCTCACGAAAAACCTGATCAGGGCTGGCTCGCTCGACTGTGGGGGAACAGGTAATGGCGGAAAAACTGTTTGGTATTTCGTCGCGCACACAAGGCAAGGCCGACGACGGACAAGGCCTGAAACTGGTGCTGCACCGTTACATCATCGATGGCATTGAAGAAAGCGGCAAAAACCTGCTCGAAGGCTCACGACCGGCGCTGGCGCAATTTGTCATCGACAAGGTGGCCGAATACGTTGCGCGACTGCGGCTGGCCATCTCGCGCTACGAAATGGAGCGACTGGCTGAAGAGCTGGTTGATGAGCTGACCGGTTTCGGCCCGCTTGAAGTGTTGCTGCGCGACACGTCGGTCACGGAAATTCTGGTCAACGGGCCGAGCAAGGTGTTTGTCGAACGCGATGGCGTGCTGCACCACACCGACCTGCGCTTTATCGACTCACACCACGTCGAGCGCGTGATGCAGCGCATCCTCGCGCCACTCGGGCGGCGCCTGGATGAATCTTCGCCCATGGTCGATGCGCGCCTGCCCGACGGCAGTCGGGTCAATGCCATCATCCCGCCGATTGCGCTGGACGGTCCTTGCCTGTCGATTCGGAAGTTTCGCAAGGACATGCTCAAGAGCGCAGATCTGGTGGCCATGCAAACCATTGATCAATCCATTTTCGAGTTTTTTCAGGAAGCGGTCGGCAAACGCTGCAACATCCTCGTCAGCGGCGGTACCGGCACAGGCAAGACCACCATGCTCAACGTTCTGAGCCAGTTGATCGACAGCAACCAGCGCCTGGTCACTATCGAGGACGTTGCCGAGCTACAGCTCAGCCACCCGCACGTGGTGCGTCTGGAAACCCGCCCGCCCAATGCCGAGGGGCATGGCGAGGTGCGCGCCAGCGACCTGATTCGCAACTCGCTGCGGATGCGCCCGGACCGCATCATCCTCGGTGAGATCCGAGGTGTCGAAGTGCTTGACGTATTGACGGCGATGAACACCGGCCACGACGGCTCCATGAGCACCGTTCACGCCAACAATGCACAGGATGCTCTGCTGCGCCTGGAAACACTGGTTGGCCTGACCGGGCGACTGATCCCGGAAAAGACCCTGCGCCAGATGGTCTGCGCGGCGCTGGATGTGATTATCCAGCTGGCACGCCTGCCTGATGGTCGACGCTGTGTCAGTGAAGTGGTGGAAGTGGTCGGCATGCGCGATGACATCTATGTCACCAATACACTGTTCCGCCTTGATCGCCGCACCGGGGTCGGTTTCATGCGCGAAGCTGCACATGCCGCTGGCGATAAGCTGCGGCCAGGCTACTGAAGTGCTCAGGGAGGCGGCATGAATGCATCACTGGTGCTCGGCCTGATTTCCTTACTGCTGCTGACTGCGTCCATTCGCATGTTCTATCTCGCGCTCAATCAGGACGCCAGTGAACGGGTCAGACAGCGTCTGACGGCCGGGCAAGCCCAGCCAGTGGTCGAAAAGACCGGATGGACCTACCTGGATCGGGCCTTTTTGCGTGCAGGACTGGGTCAGTCGACCGAGCGCATGGGCCTGGTGTTGACGCTGTATGCGCTACTGATTCTGATCGGCTATGGACTGGGTGACGGCATCGGCGCAGTCAGCGTGCTGCTGGCGGTACCCCTGACCCTGCGCATATTCGTATCGTGGCGCTATGAGGTGCGCATGCGCCGCATGATCCAGCAGCTGCCGCAACTCCTCGACCACACCGTACGCAGCCTCAAATCCGGCAGAACCCTGGCCGACGCGGTACTGCACGGCATCGATGCCACGGACCAGCCGCTCAAGGACGGCATGAGCCGGATCGAGCGTAACGTACAGCTGGGCGTCAGCCTGCCGGATGCGGCGAGGGACTTTGCCGAACTGTATGAACGCGACGAGTTTCATCTGTTTGCCATTGGCTTGCGGGTCAACCATCGATATGGCGGCAATGCCAGCGAGCTGATGGAAAACCTGATCAAACTGATTCGTGACCGGGAACAGACCGGTCGCCAGTTGCGCGCAATGACCGGTGAAACCCGCATGACAGCAATAGTGCTGGCGCTGCTGCCAGTCGGCATGGCCGGTTACTTTCTGGCAGTGAACCCCAGCTATCTGCTGCATATGTGGAGCGATGACAGCGGACAGGTCATGTTGAGCATGGCATTTGCCCTGCAGGTTGCGGGATGTGTGGTGCTGTGGCGCATGTTGAGGAGTATTTGAGATGGAACTGTTACTCGGTGTATTGATGTTCGCCACTGCTGCCTTTTTGCTCCTGTCCGGTATGGCTCGCCAACGCCGTAACGAACGTTTGGTGGCTAGACGATTGAGGGGCCAGGTGATTCGCGAAAGCCGCATCGGCAGCCTGCTTCGGTTGCTCGGCGATACCCGCGTTGGTCAGCGCAGCGTCAGCCTGGACTCGGAAACCCAGATTTTGCTCAATCGAATCGGCTGGCGGCGCGCCAGCAAACGCTCATTGTTTGCAGCTTGCCAGGTCGGCGTTCCGCTCGGCATGATGGTCGTAGTCATTGTGGCCCAGCTGCTGCTTTTCAAAGGCGTCGAGCAGCCGCTCATAGCACCAGTATTTGCCTTGGGAATTGGTTATCTGCTGCCCAAACGGATTCTCGCGGCCGTCGCGCAGCGCCGCCAGAAACAAGTGGTGGTGGAAATTTCTACGTTTATCCCGTTGCTGCGCATCCTGTTCGAGTCCGGCATGGCAGTCGAGCAGGCGCTACGCGTGCTGAGTATTGAAGGTAAAGACCTGCTGCCGGTGCTGTCCGAGGAAATTCGCGTGGTGCTGGTACGGGTCGACTCGGGCCTGGAACTGGGCGAAGAGCTGCGAAAAACCGCTGCCGTGCTGGCCGTCGACGAACTGAGTGACACCTGCGTGATCCTCAATCAGTTGATTCACCAGGGCGGCGGCGCCCTGAAGTCTCTGCTCGCGCTCAAGCAACTGATTGACGACCGACGCCTGACCCGCCTGCAGGAATATATTTCCAAACTGTCGGCAAAAATGTCGGTGGTCATGATGGTGTTTCTTTTTCCGGCCCTGCTGATCGTATTGGCGGGCCCCGGATTTATCGCCATAAGCCGCGCACTGGGCAGTTGAGCACCAGTGCTACTCGTGCACGAAAGGACGCATTGCAATGAAACCAGTGATCGCTCTAATCGGGCTGCTGTTACTGAACGGATGTACCAGTGACGGTCGCACGCTCTGGACGCAGGCCACGGCTCAGTCCGGCCAATGCCCCAAACTGACATCGGATCAGGAGTTCTCCCTGAACCTGGCTCAGAACATGGCAGATGAGGGACGCCTGCATGCCAGCCTCGCCAATCTGGAAAGCCTGCCGGACACCCTTGGTGAGGTTCGCCTGCGCAAAGCGCGGGTATTGCGGCTGTTGGGCAGCAACGAAGCCGAGCCGCTGTATCGCAGCCTGCTGGGCACCTGCCGGGCAGCCGAGGGTGAGCATGGGCTGGGACAACTGGCTGCGGCGCGTGGCGACAACGTGCTGGCCCAGCAACATCTGCTCATGGCCAGCAAACTGCAACCGACTGACGAAAAAATCCGCAACGACCTGGGCGTTGTCTATCTCAATCAGTTGAAACTGGAACAGGCGCGCTTCCAGTTCCTGACCGCCATGGAGCTCAAACAGTCCGATCCGCTGGCGGCAATCAATCTGGCCACCTTGCTGATCTACCAGAACAAATGGACGCAAGCCGCCGAACTGGCTTCCCGCGCCGGACTGACGCCCGAGCAGATCACCGAGGCCCAGGCGCGTGCCGAAAAAATCGGAAAAACCCGCGCCACACCTCTCGCGTCCGCCAGTACAACAGGAGCACAACCATGAAAGGCGCACTCGTTGGCAGCATTATCACCCTGTTTATCGTCAGCAGCGCCTGGGCTGCGAGCGAAGAGCAATCCGCCCCCGCGCAGAAACAGACTGAAACCTGGCTGCAACTGCAAGCCAGCGGCAAGGCTGCATCGCCGACGCCGCAGATCAATACTGCCGCCGAGCGTGACCTGAGCCTGCAACGCTGGCTGGAAACCTATAAGTACAATATTCCCGAGCACTACGAACAGGAGGCTGGCGGCAAGTTTTCATCGGGTAGCAAATAGCCTCGCGAGGTTGTTCTTTCACCTGGCAGACACTACACCTTACAAACCTCCTGTCAGCAGGCCGCGAAACACTCCGCTATCATGCGCGGACTTTCGAGATTCGAGACTGCCATGCGCCGTTTGTTATGCCTGATGTTATTGATCCTGGCCCTGCCCGTCTCCGGTGCCGGACTGCTGGACACCCGTCCGTCGCCAACCCTGGGCGGCGGCTCTCTGGATAACAGCAAGGATTTCCTGCCGGTGCGTCAGGCCTTTCAGTTGAGCCTGATCGAAACCACACCAGAATCGATCAAGCTGAGGCTGGTCGCCACCGATGGCTATTATCTGTATCGCCATCGTTTCCAGTTTCGCACCGAGCCTGCTGATATCGGCCTGGGCGAAGCGCAACTGCCCAAGGGCGAGCAGAAACACGACGAATACTTTGGCGATGTCGAGGTCTATCACGGCATTCTCGACATCGATCTACCACGCAAACCCGGTGAACAACGCCCCTTCACGCTCGCTGTCACCTATCAGGGCTGCGCCGACAAGGGCCTGTGCTACCCGCCTGAAACCGAGCGTTTGAACATTGGCGATGTGCCCGCCAGCCCTGCCGCCCCGGCATCCGCCACTACAGCAGCCACCGCAGCCGCATGGAGCTGGAAAGAACTGGCGCTGTTTTTCCTCGCAGGCGTAGGCCTGACCTTCACCCCCTGTGTACTGCCCATGCTGCCGATTCTGTCCGGCGTGGTGCTACGCGGCAAGGTTGGCGGCCTGCGCGGCCTTAGCCTGTCACTGGCTTACGTACTGCCGATGGCGGCCTGTTTTGCCTTGCTTGGCGCGCTGATGGGTATGTTTGGCGCGAGTCTGAATCTTCAGGCACGCCTGCAATCGGCCTGGGTGCTGGTGCCGTTTTCGGCGTTTTTCGTGATCTTTGCCATCGCCATGTTTGGCGCTTTCGAGCTGCGTCTGCCGCAGTCGATCAGTTCTCGTCTGGATCGCATAGCGGGTAAGACGGAAGGCGGATCACTCTGGGGAGCCGCAGTGTTGGGCGTGGTTTCCAGCCTGCTGGTGTCGCCTTGCGTGTCGGCCCCGCTAGCCGGTGCGCTGCTGTATATCAGCGCCAGCGGCGATGCTGTCGGTGGCGGGTTGAAACTGTTTGCGCTGGGCCTGGGTATGGGCGCGCCATTACTGTTGATAGCAACCGGTGGTGCTACATGGCTGCCGAAAAGCGGGCCTTGGCTGGTCACGGTGAAAAATGCAATCGGTGTACTGCTGCTGGCACTGGCCATCGGCTTGCTGAGCCGCGTCCTGCCGGGGCCGATCACCTTGCTGCTGGTCGGTCTGCTGTCTGCTGGTGTTGCGCTGTTTCTCGGCGCACTGGAGTTCACTGAAAAGACCACTCGGCAAAAGCTTGCTCAACTGCTGGGGCTGGCACTGTTGGTTTACGCGCTGGCCAGTTGGTATGGCGCGCTGTCCGGGCAAACCGACCCGATGCGTCCGCTGGGCCGCGACTACGCCACGGCAAACAGCCCGGCAGTCGCATCAACCTCGAACCAGTGGCTGACGATCACCACCTCGGCCGAACTGGACCGTGTGATGCAGGAAGCGCAAAGCGCAGGCAAACCGCTGTTACTCGACTGGTACGCCGACTGGTGCATCAGTTGCAAGGTCATCGAGCACGAAGTTCTGCCCGATCCAGGAGTCGTTGCCGGGTTATCGGGTTACAGTCTGGTTCGCTTCGACATGACCGACAGCAACACAGAGCAACGTGCCCTGCTCGACCGCTACAAGCTGTTCGGTCCTCCCGCGCTGCTGTTTTTCGCTAAAAACGGCGAAGAGCTGCAAAATGTGCGAGTCGTCGGCGAAATCGACGCCGCGGGCCTGATTGAACGCTTGAATAGGACAAATGACCGAAACTAAACGGTGAGTCACAAACTTTGCGCGAATATCGCTCATCGTGCTGGCTACTGTTGTTAACTGGACAGTCCATTGCCCTTCCGGCATAGTCGCCGGGCGTAAACCGCTCGCAGACAATAAAAGGAACACGCAATGGCGACTATCCTGGTCCTTCACGGGCCCAACCTGAACCTGCTGGGCACTCGGGAACCCGGGGTCTACGGCACCATCACCCTGCTCCAGATCAATCAGGACCTGGAGCAACGCGCGCGCGATGCCGGTCACCATCTGATGTACCTGCAAAGCAATGCCGAGTATGAACTGATCGACCGTATTCACGCCGCACGCGGTGAGGGTGTGGACTTTATTTTGATCAATCCGGCTGCTTTTACGCACACAAGCGTTGCAATACGTGACGCGCTGATGGGAGTGAGCATCCCATTCATCGAAGTGCATTTATCAAACGTGCACAAACGCGAACCTTTCCGCCATCACTCCTACTTTTCAGATGTCGCTGTAGGAGTGATCTGCGGCCTGGGAGCCAGCGGATACCGCCTGGCCCTGGAAGCCGCCCTGGAACAACTGGCCGCCAGTGCCAAGCCATGACGAGTCCAGCCTGAGGCTGACCACATCGCTTGAAACGGCCGACAAATTGCCCTTACAGAACCTTGGGAGTTGATTAATGGATATTCGCAAAGTCAAGAAGCTGATCGAATTGCTGGAAGAGTCCGGCATCGACGAGCTGGAAATTCGTGAAGGCGAAGAATCCGTACGGATCAGCCGTCACAGCAAGACTCCAGCGCAGCCTTACTACGCGCCAGCCCCGGTTGCTGCGCCTGTCGCCGCACCGGCTCCTGCAGCCGCTCCAGCCGCAGCAGAAGCACCATCGGCTCCGAAACTGAACGGCTTTGTGGTCAAGTCGCCAATGGTCGGTACGTTCTACCGCACCCCGGCACCTACTTCGCCTGCATTCGTCGAAGTGGGTCAGACCGTCAAGAAAGGCGACACCATCTGCATCGTTGAAGCGATGAAAATGATGAACCACATCCAGGCCGAAGCCAGCGGTGTGATCGAATCCATCCTGGTAGAAAACGGTCAGCCGGTTGAGTTTGACCAGCCGCTGTTCACAATCGTTTGACCCGGGGAGAGCCTGCGATGTTGGAAAAAGTTCTAATCGCCAACCGCGGCGAAATTGCCTTGCGCATCTTGCGTGCCTGTAAAGAACTGGGCATCAAGACCGTCGCTGTACACTCCACGGCAGATCGCGAGTTGATGCACCTGGGCCTGGCAGACGAAACCGTCTGCATTGGTCCAGCACCGGCGAATCTGTCCTACCTGAACATTCCGGCGATCATCTCGGCTGCTGAAGTGACCGGCGCCACGGCGATCCACCCTGGCTACGGCTTCCTCGCTGAAAACGCCGATTTCGCCGAACAGGTCGAAAAGTCGGGTTTTGCCTTCATCGGCCCGAAAGCAGACACCATCCGCCTGATGGGCGACAAGGTTTCTGCCAAGGACGCCATGAAGCTGGCCAACGTGCCAACCGTTCCGGGTTCCGACGGCCCGCTGCCGGAAGACGAAGCAACCGCTCTGCGCATTGGTCGTGAAGTGGGTTACCCGGTGATCATCAAGGCCGCCGGTGGCGGTGGCGGTCGCGGTATGCGTGTGGTTCATCGCGAAGAAGACCTGATCGAAGCTGCCTCCCAGACCCGCGCAGAAGCTGCGGCCTGGTTCAGCAACCCGATGGTCTACCTGGAAAAATACCTGACCAACCCGCGTCATGTGGAAGTCCAGGTCATTTCCGACGGCCAGGGCCAGGCGATTCATCTGGGCGACCGCGACTGCTCGCTGCAGCGCCGCCACCAGAAGGTTCTGGAAGAAGCACCGGCACCATTCATCGACGAACAGGCGCGTGCGGATGTTCTGGCTGCCTGCGTCAAGGCGTGTATCGATATCGGCTATCGCGGCGCGGGTACTTTCGAGTTCCTGTACGAGAACGGCCGTTTCTACTTCATCGAAATGAACACCCGTGTTCAGGTGGAGCACCCGGTTTCCGAAATGGTCACCGGTATCGACATCGTCAAGGAGATGCTCAGCATCGCCGCCGGCAACAAACTGTCGTACACCCAGGATGACGTGGTCATCAAAGGGCATGCACTGGAATGCCGGATCAACGCCGAAGACCCGAAAACCTTCGTTCCAAGCCCAGGTCTGGTCAAGCACTTCCACGCACCGGGCGGCAACGGTGTGCGGGTCGATTCGCACCTGTACAGCGGCTACAAGGTTCCGTCCAACTACGACTCGCTGATCGGCAAAGTGATCACCTGGGGCGCGACCCGCGAAGAAGCCATGGCACGCATGCGCAATGCCCTGGACGAAATCGTGGTCGACGGGATCAAGACCAATATCCCGCTGCACCGTGATCTGACCCGTGATGAAGGCTTCTGCGAAGGCGGAGTCAACATCCACTACCTGGAGCACAAACTGGCCAATCAATAAGCCAGTGTGTTTCAGAACGACAAAGCCGCAGCGATGCGGCTTTGTTGTTTGCAGCGCATAGCAGTAAACTTGCCCGCTTCCTGCGGCCGCGCCGGCCGTGCAAGCCGCACCTAATTTCCAAATCGAAGGTAATCCGCCATGCCTTGGCTGCAAGTCCGTCTCGCCATCAGCCCAGAACAAGCCGAAACCTACGAAGACGCCCTTCTTGAAGTCGGCGCCGTGTCCGTGACATTCATGGACGCCGAAGACCAGCCGATTTTCGAGCCTGAACTCAACACCACGCCGCTATGGACACACACCCATTTGCTGGCGCTGTTCGAAGCCGACACCAATGCCGAAATGGCCTTGGCACACCTGAGCCTGTTGACCGGCGAAGAACTGCCCGAGCACAGTGCCGAAGTCATCGAAGATCAGGACTGGGAGCGCAGCTGGATGGATAACTTCCAGCCAATGTGTTTCGGCAAGCGCCTGTGGATCGTGCCAAGCTGGCATGCTGCGCCGCAACCGGATGCCGTGAACCTGCTGCTTGATCCAGGCCTGGCATTCGGAACCGGCACCCACCCGACCACCGCACTGTGCCTTGAATGGCTGGACGGCCAGGACCTCAAAGGCTGCAACGTGCTGGATTTCGGCTGCGGCTCGGGCATTCTGGCCATCGCCGCCCTGCTGCTGGGTGCCGAACAGGCCGTGGGCACTGACATCGACGTGCAGGCACTGGAAGCCTCTCGTGACAATGCCGGACGCAATAATATCGCTGCCGAGCGCTTCCCGCTGTACCTGCCCGAGGACCTGCCACATCAGCAAGCCGATGTGCTGGTCGCCAACATTCTGGCTGGCCCGCTGGTTTCCCTGGCGCCGCAACTGGCATCACTGGTCAGGACCGGCGGTCGCCTGGCGCTTTCAGGCATCCTGGCCGAACAGGGCGAGGAAGTCGCTGCGGCGTATGCTGACAGCTTTGATCTGGACCCGATCGCAAACCGAGATGGCTGGGTACGCATCACGGGACGCCGCCGTTAACCGCCGCTTCAACCGGACAGCAGCATGACCGACAGTTTTGTCACCCAGTGCCCGCACTGCCAGACCAGTTTCAGAGTCAGCCACGCTCAACTGAGCGTGGCCCGCGGCGTGGTGCGATGTGGCGCCTGCCTGCAGGTTTTCAACGCAGCCCGCCAGTTGCTGGAGCAGCGCGCCATAGTCGACTCCGAAAAGGAGGCCCTGAGCGCCGCACCGGTGGCCATAGCCCCGCCCCAACCAGAGCCTGCGTCGACCCCCGAACCCGAGCTGATGCCAGAACCGGAAAAGGCCCCTGAAGACGATGACCCCTGGCAGGTCAGCGAGCTGGATCTGGACAATCTGAACCTGGACGAAGAACTGGCTCGCCTCGAACAGCGCGAGACCCGACGACCCGACACCTTCGCCCGCCCGTCCAGCGATACCGGCACTGACGATGAGAACCTTACGGCGAAGCGTGACCATCGCCAGACCGACGAGGCTGCCTGGGTCGGCACGCTGCACAACGACGATGTCGAACGCCTGCCCGAGCTGCACGCCGAGGTCATCCCCGACCCTGATTCGCCCGAAGACCCGGAGCCTTTGCCCGACGACAAAAGGACCGAGCCCTCGCTGTCACTGGACAAGCACCTGGACGATGACGAATCCGTCGTGCTTGTTACCACACCGCGCAAGACCCCGCCTGCCGAAAGAGCGCAACGCTGGTCAGCCGTGGATGACGACGAAGATCATGACGACGACGACCCAGAACCTGAACCCCGTGGCAGACGCAGCCGTAACGAACCTGCAGTGCGCGAGCAGGCACTGCTTGACCTGACTGACGACCCTTTGCAACTGGACTGGCAGCCGCCCAAACCGCGCTGGGGCCGGCGCCTTGCGTGGGGCCTGTTGATCGTACTGGCTCTGGCGGGGCTGGCCGGTCAATACGTCTGGTACCATTTCGATCAACTGGCTCGCCAGGATCAATATCGCCCGTGGTTCCAGCAGATTTGCCCGCAAATTGGCTGCAAGGTGCCGACCAAGGTCGATATATCCCAGCTCAAGAGCAGCAATCTGGTGGTACGCAGCCATCCCGAGTTTCAGGGGGCTCTGGTGGTGGACGCGATCATCTATAACCGTGCCTCGTTTTCCCAGCCGTTTCCGCTGCTGGAGCTGCGTTTTTCCGATACCGGCGGTCAGTTGATTGCCAGTCGTCGGTTCAAGCCCGGTGAGTACCTGAGCGGCGAAATGGCCGGCAAGGAAGAGATGCCACCCCAAACGCCGATCCATATCGCGCTGGATATCCTTGATCCAGGTGCCAAAGCCGTGAACTACAGCCTGAACTTCCGTTCGCCGGAATGACCGGCACACTGCAATAACGTCGACTTTACTTGATCCAATACAGGCTCGTTATGCCAGGGAACGCTGCATGATCGCAGAATTTATAGTGCTAAATGCCGTGTAATCGTTCCCTGCAAGCGCCGCAACGAGCTGTTCAGATTTTATCCAATTCAGCCTTTATCCAGTCATCGAGAGCGGGTATCATGCCAACCCTTTTTCAAACTCTCGGTTCGATCTGACGGTGGCGCATGCGGCTGGTGGGACGGACCGTTGCAGACCGGGTGAAACGGTTTTTTACACGGCCTGCGGATGATTTGGCCTCCACAACAGGTAAGGCTATGTCGGCAGTACGCATCGGCCCATATACAGTGCAAAACGGCTTGATCCTCGCCCCGATGGCGGGCGTCACCGACCAGCCTTTCCGTCAGCTGTGCCGACGACTCGGTGCCGGTCTGGTGGTTTCGGAGATGGTTACCAGTGACATGAGCCTGTGGAACAGCCGCAAATCGCGTCTGCGCATGATCCACGAAGGTGATCCCGAGCCGCGCTCGGTACAGATCGCCGGTGGTGATCCGCAGATGCTGGCAGACGCAGCACGTGCCAATGTCGAACTGGGTGCCCAGATCATCGACATCAACATGGGTTGCCCGGCCAAGAAGGTCTGTAACAAGGCGGCTGGCTCGGCGCTGTTGAAAGACGAGCAACTGGTGAACGACATCCTGCAGGCCGTCGTGGCTGCTGTCGATGTGCCGGTCACGCTGAAGATCCGCACCGGATGGGATCGCGACAACCGAAATGGTCTGACGGTGGCGAAAATCGCCGAGCAGGCCGGTATTCAGGCACTGGCGGTACACGGGCGAACCCGTGCCGACCTTTACACCGGCGAAGCCGAGTACGACACCATTGCCATGATCAAACAGGCAGTGTCGATACCGGTGTTTGCCAATGGCGACATCGATTCACCCGAAAAAGCCCGGCGCGTGCTACAGGCCACCGGCGCAGACGGGTTACTGATTGGCAGGGCCGCCCAGGGGCGTCCCTGGATTTTTCGCGAGATAGAACACTTCCTGCGTACCGGAGAAAAACTCCCGGCCCCGCAGTCGAGTGAAGTGGAACGTATTCTGCTTGAGCATCTGGCAGCGCTCCACGTTTTCTATGGAGATGTGATGGGCGTGCGTATTGCACGCAAACACGTCAGTTGGTATCTCGCAACCCTGCCGGGCGCCAGAGAGTTTCGCGCCCACTTCAATCGTTTGGAAGATACGGATGCACAGTGCGCCAACGTCCGGGAGTTCTTCAGCCAAGGCTGCAAGGGCCCGGATAACGAGAATGATAAAGAGGTGGCCGCATGACGATGATGACCGAGACTTTAGTGAGTGGAACAACACCCGTGAGCGACAACGTCAATTTGAAACAGCACCTCAACACGCCGAGCGAAGAGGGCCAGACCCTGCGCGGAAGTGTCGAGAAGGCGCTGCACAATTATTTCGCCCACCTCGAAGGCGCATCCGTCACTGACGTCTACAACCTGGTGTTGTCGGAAGTCGAGGCTCCGCTTCTGGAAAGCGTGATGAACTACGTCAAGGGCAACCAGACGAAGGCTTCCGAGCTGCTGGGACTGAACCGCGGCACGCTGCGCAAGAAACTCAAACAGTACGATCTGCTTTAAAGCATTCAAAACAGAAAAGGCGACCTTGCACCGCGGTCGCTTTTTTTTGCTGACTTCTTTTGCTTTTGATGGAAATCGAGATGACCGACCAGACTACCCGCCTGCCTATCCGTCGCGCCCTGATCAGCGTATCCGACAAGACAGGAATCCTTGAGTTTGCCCGCGAGCTTGAAGCGCTGGGCGTCGAGATTCTTTCCACTGGCGGTACGTTCAAACTGCTCAAGGACAACGGCGTCGCGGCAGTTGAAGTGGCTGACTACACCGGTTTCGCTGAAATGATGGATGGCCGGGTCAAGACTCTGCACCCCATGATCCACGGCGGTATTCTGGGTCGTCGTGGCATCGACGACGCCATCATGACCGAGCACGGCATCAAGCCGATAGATCTGGTTGCCGTCAATCTGTATCCGTTTGAAGCCACTGTCTCCAAACCGGGCTGCGACCTGCCGACCGCCATCGAAAACATCGATATCGGCGGCCCGACCATGGTCCGTTCCGCTGCGAAGAACCATAAAGATGTCGCAATCGTGGTCAACGCCAGTGACTACGGCCAGGTATTGGAAAGCCTCAAGGCTGGCGGCCTGACCTACGCACAGCGCTTCGACCTGATGCTCAAGGCGTTCGAGCACACCGCCGCCTACGACGGCATGATCGCCAACTACCTGGGCGGCGTCGACCAGACTGCCGAAACCCTGAGTACCGAAGGCCGCAGTCAGTTCCCGCGCACCTTCAACACCCAGTTCGTCAAGGCCCAGGAAATGCGCTACGGCGAGAACCCGCACCAGAGCGCGGCGTTTTACGTTGAAGCCAAACCTGCCGAGGTCGGCATTGCCACGGCCACCCAGTTGCAAGGCAAGGAACTGTCGTTCAACAACGTCGCCGATACCGACGCCGCGCTGGAATGCGTCAAGAGCTTCGTCAAACCGGCCTGCGTGATCGTCAAGCACGCCAACCCATGCGGTGTCGCGGTCTGCCCGGATGATGAAGGCGGCATTCGTCAGGCGTACGAGCTGGCCTATGCCACCGACTCCGAATCGGCATTTGGCGGCATCATCGCCTTCAACCGCGAGCTGGACGCAGCAACGGCCAAGGCCATCGTCGAGCGCCAGTTCGTCGAAGTGATCATCGCGCCAAGCGTCAGCGCCGAAGCGCGTGCCATCGTGGCCGGCAAAGCCAATGTGCGCCTGCTGATCAGCGGCCAGTGGAGCGAGCGTCTGCCTGCCTGGGACTACAAACGCGTGAATGGCGGCTTGCTGGTACAGAGCCGTGATATCGGCATGATCACTCAGGCGGACCTCAAGGTCGTTACCCAGCGGGCCCCTACCGAACACGAAATGCATGACCTGATCTTTGCCTGGAAAGTCGCCAAGTACGTCAAGTCCAACGCCATCGTCTACGCCCGCAACCGCCAGACCGTCGGCGTCGGCGCAGGTCAGATGAGCCGCGTGAACTCGGCACGCATCGCCGCCATCAAGGCCGAGCATGCCGGGTTGCAGGTGCAGGGCGCGGTCATGGCCTCCGATGCGTTCTTCCCGTTCCGTGACGGTATCGACAACGCGGCCAAGGTCGGCATCACTGCCGTCATCCAGCCCGGCGGTTCGATGCGTGACAACGAAGTGATTGCGGCAGCAGATGAAGCAGGCATCGCGATGGTCTTCACCGGCATGCGCCATTTCAGGCACTAATCAGAAAAACGGCCGCACTGGCGCAGGCGTCTGCTGCGCCATTACGGCCTCGTACGGCGGTTGGGTCGCCCAGGCACACCGCGTACTCCAGAATCAGCGTCATCGAGGTTTTTGAAATGAATGTTTTGATCATTGGCAGCGGCGGTCGTGAACACGCCCTGGCATGGAAAGTCGCTCAGGACCCACGTGTGCAGAAGGTGTTTGTCGCACCGGGCAACGCGGGCACGGCCATCGAAGCCAAGTGCGAGAACGTGGCTATCGACGTTCTGGCACTGGAGCAACTGGCGGATTTCGCTGAAAAGAACGTTTCGTTGACCATCGTCGGTCCTGAAGTGCCGCTGGTTGCAGGTGTTGTCGACCTGTTCCGCAGCCGTGGTCTGGACTGCTTCGGTCCGACCGCCGGAGCTGCGCAGCTTGAGGGTTCCAAGGCGTTTACCAAGGACTTCCTGGCGCGCCACAAGATCCCCACTGCCGACTATCAGAACTTCACCGAGATCGAGCCTGCCCTGACCTATCTGCGTGAAAAAGGCGCTCCGATAGTCATCAAGGCCGACGGTCTTGCGGCAGGCAAGGGCGTGATCGTCGCCATGACCCTGGCAGAAGCCGAAGATGCCGTACGTGACATGCTGGCTGGCAACGCCTTTGGCGAAGCCGGTTCGCGCGTTGTCATCGAAGAGTTTCTCGATGGCGAAGAAGCCAGCTTCATTGTCATGGTCGACGGCAAGAATGTGCTGCCCATGGCCACCAGCCAGGATCACAAGCGCGTCGGCGACGGCGACACCGGCCCGAACACCGGTGGCATGGGGGCTTACTCCCCTGCCCCGGTGGTCACCGCCGAAGTTCATCAACGTGTCATGGATCTGGTTATCTGGCCGACCGTCAGGGGCATGGCTGATGAAGGCAATGTTTACACCGGATTCCTCTATGCTGGTCTGATGATCGATAAAGCTGGCAACCCGAAAGTCATCGAATTCAATTGCCGCTTCGGCGACCCGGAAACCCAGCCGGTCATGCTGCGCCTGCAATCGAGTCTGGTACTGCTGGTTGAAGCGGCACTGGCGCAGGCACTGGACAAGATCGAAGCACAGTGGGACCCCCGTCCAAGCCTGGGAATCGTCCTGGCCGCCGGTGGCTACCCTGGCGATTACGCCAAAGGCGCAGTCATCGAAGGTCTGGACGCTGCAGCACAGCTTGAAGGCAAGATATTCCACGCGGGCACTGCCTTGCAGGATGATCGTGTCGTGACCGGCGGCGGTCGTGTACTGTGTGCTACAGCACTGGGTGACAGTGTTGGCAACGCGCAGCAAAATGCCTATGCGCTGGCTGCCAAGGTTGATTGGCAAGGATGTTTCTATCGCAAGGACATTGGCTACCGTGCCATTGCCCGTGAGCGTGGCGAAGAGCTGGAATAATCAATCAGGCCTGCCTCTTCAATCAGAGGCAGGCCGATTGACCCGGCATTCGCGGTTTTACCCGGCATTCACTCACGAAGGGATTTCATTGTGCGCTGGCTCAGGATTGCCATAGCCTCAATTGCTGGACTGCTGACCCTGCTGTTCATGCTTTCGGCACAGGCCGAGCATGGCGCAGGATGGTCTACGCTGCTCGACGAGAAGGCCCACCTGACGCTGGATGAAATTCGTTCGGCGCGCTATCAGAATCAATTCAGTCCTATCGAGCTGGAACGTGTCACTGCGGCGGAACGTGACAGTGCGGTATGGCTGCATTACCGCCTGCTGCCTACCCAGCACGAGCAGCTTCTGCGCATCTTCGCTCCGGACCTCGCAAGCGCGGACATGTATGTCATGGACGGCGATCAACAGATTGATCACCTGCGCACCGGCACCGAGGTGCCCAAGGAAGATCAGCGTCTGCCTTCGAACGATTTTCTGCTGCCGATCCCGCAGAGTTCAAACACGCTGGATATCTATCTGAAGCTGGTCTCCACCCAGAAAATGCGCCCCAGCATTACCCTGGAGCCGGCCATCAAAAGCGCCGCCGACGAGACCGAATCATTCCTGTTCGGGCTGCTTTTCGGTGCGCTGTCGATGCTGATCGTGCAGAACCTGACGCGCTACGGGCATACACGGTCGCGTAGCAATCTATGGCTCGCCGCCTGCGAAGCACTGCTCGGGCTCAGTGCCCTGTTGCTGCTTAACCTGCTCCGCCCGATTGACCCGTGGAATATCGCACAGACCCCCAGTGCGCACATTGCGCTGTTGCTGGCGGCCGTTGCAGGCCTGATCTACACCTATTGCTTCTTCGTCCATCGCAACGCCCGCAAACTGGATCGCCTGTTGCTGGGCAACGCCGTGCTCATGGGCATCGGCAGTGTGCTGGTACTGCTGGACGACAGACTGCCGATCAACATTCTGACCTTCGGCCTGGTCTCGTTGACGACGTTAAGTATTCTGGCGGTGTCTATGTGGCACTGGCAGAAGGGCTATCGTTCGGCGCGCCTGTTTGTCCTCGGGATGATCATCTTCAATATTGGTTACATGGTGGTTCTGCCGGGCCTGCTGTGGCTGAGTCTGGTGCCGCCACAGTGGCTGATACTCGCGCTGCTCAGCGTGTTCTGCATCAGCGGTCTGTCGATGAGCCTGGCCCTTAGCGAACGCCATCGCAGCATCACCGAAGACCGTTTCAGCCTCAGCCGCGATCAGGCTGCCAGTACCGCCGAAATCAATGCCAAAGCCGAATTTCTGGCCAAGATCAGTCACGAGATTCGCACGCCCATGAATGGCGTGCTGGGCATGACCGAACTGCTGCTCGGCACGCCGCTGTCAGTCAAGCAGCGCGACTATGTGCAGACCATTCACAGTGCCGGTAACGAACTGCTGACGCTGATCAACGAGATTCTGGACATCACCAAGCTCGAGTCAGGGCAGATTGAACTGGACGATGTGCAGTTCGACATCGGTGCGCTGGTCGAGGACTGCCTGAACATCTTCCGCGCCAAGGCCGAGCAGCAGCAGGTCGAGCTGATCAGCCAGATCCAGCCCCAGGTGCCACGCGTTATCAATGGCGACCCGACTCGCCTGCGCCAGACGCTATTGAGCCTTCTGGAAAACGCCCTGAAGAAGACTGACGAAGGTGAAATTCTTCTGGCCGTCGCCCTTGAGTCTTCGAAAAACGGAAAGACGCGTTTGCGTATTTCGGTGCAGGACAGCGGTGAATCGCTTTCCGACGAAGAACGTGAAGAGTTGCTGCACGCTGAACTGCACAGCCGGAATTTCCTGGCCAGCAGCAGGCTCGGTGGTCACCTGGGGCTGGTCATCGCCCGCCAGTTGATCATCCTGATGGACGGCGAATTCGGTATTCAGAACAGCGGCACCCAAGGCAACACGTTATGGCTGAATCTGCCGCTGGACGCAAAGCTGCTGGAGCAGCCGACCATCGATCTGGACAGCCCGCTCAAAGATGCCAGAGTGCTGGTGGTCGACGACAACGATACCTGCCGCAAGGTACTGGTTCAGCAATGCAGCGCCTGGGGCCTGAATGTCAGCGCAGTGGCGTCCGGCAAGGAGGCACTGGCATTGCTGCGGACCAAGGCGCATCTGCGCGACTATTTCGATGTGGTCCTGCTCGACCAGAACATGCCCGGCATGACCGGCATGCAACTGGCCGCCAAGATCAAGGAAGACCCGAGTCTGAATCACGACATTCTGTTGATCATGCTTACCGGCATCAGCAATGCCCCAAGCAAGATCATTGCTCGCAACTCCGGTATCAAGCGCATTCTGGCCAAACCGGTGGCGGGCTACACGCTCAAGACGACGCTGGCAGATGAACTGACCCAGTTGAACAAGGGCGTTGCCGCGCAAAAACCCGGCCCGGTCATCAATACGCCGGTCAGCGTACCGGGCGACTTCCGGATCCTGGTAGCCGAAGACAATAGCATTTCGACCAAAGTGATCCGTGGCATGCTCGGCAAGCTCAACCTGAATCCCGATACGGCGAGCAACGGCGAAGAAGCGCTGCGTGCCATGAAGGCACAGCGTTACGATCTGGTACTGATGGACTGTGAAATGCCGATACTCGACGGTTTCTCGGCCACCGAGCAATTGCGTGCATGGGAGGTCGGCAATCAGCGAGTGCGCACACCGGTCGTTGCACTGACCGCGCATATTCTCACCGAGCACAAGGACCGTGCGCGCCAGGCAGGTATGGACGGTCACATGGCCAAACCTATCGAGCTTTCGCAACTGCGCGAACTGGTCGAACACTGGGTAGCGCACCGCGACAAGGCTCGCGGACTGTCTTCGGACGGTGAGCAGTATCGACAAAACTGACAGTAACGGGAAAGGCACACAGTGGCCTGATAGACTGGCACTGCCATCCACCCTGCTGCTGTGAGTCGAAGCCATGCTTCACGTGTTGTTCAGCGTCTATCTGAAAATGCTGGTGCTTTACAGCCCGTTTTTCGTTCTTTCCTGCTTCATCAGCCTGACTCGCGGTCACTCGCGCAAGGAACAGCGGCGCCTGGCCTGGAAGGTGGCGCTGGCGACACTGGTTTCCAGCGTCTTGCTGTATCTGTTCGGGCGCGTGATTTTCGATGTATTCGGAATCACGGTCGATGCATTCAGGATTGGGGCTGGCAGCGTGCTGTTCATCTCGGCACTGGGCATGGCGCAGGGCAAGTCTGCGGTCCAGACTGATAACGTCCAACAGGACGTCACCATCGTTCCGCTGACCATCCCGCTGACCGTAGGCCCCGGCACCATTGGCGCGTTGCTGGTCATGGGCGTGAGCCAGCCGCATTGGGACGACAAACTCACGGCCATCCTGAGTATCGCCCTGGCCAGCCTGACAGTCGGGGTGGTGCTCTATCTCGCCAACCGTATCGAACGTATTCTCGGTGATCAGGGCCTGCAGATCGTCAGCCGTCTGATGGGGCTGTTCGTCTGCGCACTGGCGGCGCAGATCATTTTTACCGGCATCAGAGGTTATCTGCTGCCCTGATCCGGCCTCAGATAGACGCCGAACGAACCATGCTTTGTGCTTTGCCATCCAGATAACGCGCCACGTTGTCTCGATGGGCCGCGTAGATAGTTCTGTCAAAGGTGTAACTGCCGCCTTTGAAGTGGAACAGCAGCCTTCGCGTCTCAGGGGCGTGGTCGTCGACACTCAGGTGCAGACTGCACAGCAACAGAAGTGTCCGGTTCGGCTCATACTTTTCACAGGGTACGACCTGAAAACTGCCCATACGGCCTTGATAGAAACCATCTTGAAAATAAGACTCTGCGGCCTGATTTACCCCCATCGCACTGAAGGCACGTTGCACCATGCCGCCAAGACGCTTGCTATCTGCTGGGTTGCTGATTTTGAAGGTCGCCTGCAGCAAATCGTCAACGTTGCTCACGACCAGTGAGTCCCCCAGAATCACTCCTTTTTGCTGTATGCCGCGCGCCTTGAGCCGGCTGCGGTAGTAATGCATCCAACTGTTCCACTGCGTCTTGAAATCGAACTGTTTGCCGGCGAACAATTGCGCATCCAGTAGCACGTCCTGAAGGTCGTTGCGTTCTTCGCTCGATAACCCCGGAAGAAACGCCACCATACTGGGGATATTGCCCAGATAAGCGGCGTTATCTGTGTCTGTACTCATTTTTCGTTACTCTCTTCCATGAGGGCCGGACTACCGTTACAGGCTGATGATTTCGGCTGTGGCGTGGTCAGACATCGGAAACCTCAATTAACTTCTCGATCAGGCTGACACGCCTTGTAGCCAGCGCCGAGCTGATCTTGTCGCGAAATTGTAGGTACACAAGATCCATCAGGTGCAGGGAGTAGAAGGTCAGGCTGATGTTGCCAACCGTATTTGCAGGCTCAAGAACGTCGAACAGAAAGCCGTCGCTCAGCGGCTGGCGGGTTACAAAATGGAGCTGTACCAGGGTCAGATTATTCCGTTCATCAACCAAACCTGCTTGCAAAGCCACGAGGCTCTGCACCTGTCCGACCTGATCCGTTCCATGCTCCAGTGCCTGGTTGGCAAGCAGTTGAATAGCCCGATTTCCGGAAGGCGGTGTGCAAGCCTTGCGCAAACACTGCTCTGCATGGTCAAGCAACTCTGGTGTGACTGACACGGCGAGCACTCGACGGACACAGCTCCATATTGTCTCGGTAGCGTCTACCGGCAAAGGCTCACTGAGATGCTCGCTGGCTTTCAGCATCCAGCCAAAACTCATCGCCGCAGCCAGCCAGGTTTCATTCCATTTATCGAAGCTGGCAAATTTCGGGTGTTTCTTCGATGCGGCCAACTGCACATACAGCATCGAATCCATGACATCGCTGTGCGAGGCTGCCTGACCCTGCTCAGGAAAAAACAGCAGACAACCCGCGTTGACCACCACAGCGTTCAGTTTTTGCTTCATGGGCAAATTCCTTTTATCCCGGCAGCGGAGACCACACGCGTCTCCGCAAATAATCCATTCAGATCTCGAACGCGTCGATTGCACTCTTGGCGCTGTCGCCCAGTTTTTGCTTAACCAATTCGCGATGGCGTGCGTACAGACGGGTGTTGAGCACAAGATTGTCCTCGCCCTTCCAGGTTTTGACGTTGGTGTCCTGCCATTCCCAGAACAGAACATTGGTGACATCGCTGTCGGTCTGAAAGGTGACCGCACCCATGGCCAGATTGACGGTGCCATCTGCCGATTCGATGCAGGAGGCGATGCGAAAACTGCCGCCACGGTGCGCCTTGGTCTGGTTCTCGAACAGGCGCAACGGCTCTTTTTTTGCACTCAGGGCGGCAACGGCATCAGCGGCGACCTTGAGCATCAACAGCGAGGCAGGGCCTGGCAATGCGGCGGCGGCGATGGCCGAACCGAGAATTTCAAGACCAACCTCGTCCATAGTAAAGCGTTGCTGCGCAGCCCTGTATCGCGAGTAGTTCCAGTGCGTGGACAGCCAGCCGATCTTGGAGAGTACTTTATTGAATGTGTCATACCACTGATCGCCATTGGTTTCGGCATTGAACTCCTTGTTGGCTACCAAGGTAGCGAATAGAAAAGAGTCCATGACATCGTCCTTGTTAAGTCGCGACACGCCCTCGGCAAAGGCGATCAGACCGCCTGCTACGACTGCGGCTTCAGCACCCTCATCACTTGCGGCTGCCCTAGTCGCATCGCCGCCCACCAGACGCGACTGAGCATTACGAACGGCTGCGGCTGCCAATGGCGGGGAGCATTCAGCCAGTTCACAGGCTGCGAGGTAATCCAGGTTATCGGTGGTGCTCATAGTAGGGGTTTCCTTTTTCATTTCATTAGTCCTTTAATTCATGCGTCCTGATGGACAGCACGAGACTAGCGAAATAAATCAGGCTGTTTGTTCAGCATGTCTGTGCATGGAGCGTGTGGCTCTGTGGCGTCATGCTGCCACTCTCACTGAAGTGAGCGAAAACTTGCACAGCGCTTTCGCCCCGGCTACGCAAGGGTGGAACGAAATCGCTGTATGCGGCTCGGAAAAAAGCTACGTACCTGGTAGCTCGAAGAAAGCTGTTTCGCTCAGGTTCATGAGCCGGAATCACGGCTCGGGCACTCGAAATCACGCCAGAACTTAGCATGATCCCACAAACCCTGCGGACTGCTCTGACCTATCACCGGCCCAAGTTGTAAGCTTGTCGCCATACCTGTGCGATGTGTACCCCGAGCCGCCGCTGTCGTGAGAAACGGTACAGGTCAGAAAAGAACCGATCAGCATCATGATCCGCATGCCGAATTGATCCTTCGTCCCGCGCGCAAAGGACGACGGCGCCAAGCCGGGAAAGCAGCGTTAGCCAAGCAGGCCTGTGTACGGGAGTAATTTTCGATGCAGGCGAGATCAAGCGGATATATTCGGAAAGGTGCAGGCAGTGCGCCGTTCATTTCGCGATGGCGAGCCTGAAGTTCGGAGAGGCGCTTCGACCTCTCCAACCGTGTAGAGCGTATGTGCGGATGATCAGGGTCTGCAGACCGTCAGCCGCTTGATAGAGTGTTCATCTGTTGCTTCGCTACTAAACAGGACCTCGGACTATGCCCCGCCAGCAAGACCGCAGCCTTAATCTTGCTCATCACTCTTTTTTGCGGAAGGACCGCAACGCAAAGGCAGTATCAAACCGTCTTTTTTCCCGGAAAGAAATGCCTGTATTTTCTCGCGCACTTGCTCATAGCCCTTGATGTCCCAGGTGTATCTGGAACACCGTATGTCGATCTCACCCATGATCGAGCCGGAAGCAAACACTTGGCGGTACGCATTGGGTTTTAGTTCATCAGTGGTAGTAAACGTCATGAACAAAGACGTCAGCGTGGCCGCTTCATCCAGCGTGCTGAGTTGCAAGGTAATCGTCGAAGCCCCTGGCTTTTCGACACGTTCTTTCACAGTAGATCGGTGGAACAAGCTGGCGAGATTATCATCGGGTGCCAGACGGGCCATACAACGCAACAGTGCCTTGAAGTGGGCCAGATCCCAAGGATGACTTGAGGCACCCTGCTCTATTAGCCACTCACAGGAGATACCTGTAAGGGGCGCAGGTTCGAATGCATAACGTTGATAGTATGACGACGTCCACTTCAACTCTTGCATCGCTTTTCCATAGCGCATATACCAGAGCGCAGGCGCGTCAAACCTGTCAGCTTTCGAATCAGCGTACAACTGACTACACAGCAAAGCGTCGCTGATATCATTTAAAGTGACTGAAGACGGCATACTGCGAACTGACAGCAGCTGCCCAGATAGCATAATCTTTTCGGACGTGACATTCATTGCAGGCATCCTTGCGCTGACAGGAAGGTCAAGGTTACCTGATGGCAACCTCTCCCTTGAACGTTACTTCAGGCTGTCGAAGAAATCATCGGCGTCTTTTTTCAGGTAGGTAAGTATCCGGGGCTTGTTACGCTCATGCATGGCCTTGTCGAAGTTCAGGCCCTTCACCAAGCGTCTGATTTTCAGACGGGAAACCGACCATTGCCAGAACAACGCGCCGCCTGAATCGCTCATGTAATCGCAATGCATGGACAACAGGTAGGTAACGGGAATGCCGCCTGCCGACTCCACGCACGGCATGATGCGGAACGTCGAGGTGTCGCCTTTTTTACTGTTGCGCTCAAACAGCGCCATGAGCGGTTTGTTGTTCTGAAGTTTATCCAGAGTAAGACTGAGCAATTCAATGAGCACAGCCTTGTTGGGACCTGCAACTGCACCAATCAACTCCAACACGATTGAATCCATGGTCAGCGACTGGTTGCGAGTGGTGTACTCACCATACTCATGCCCACCGAGCATGAGCCACCCGCCATGGCGCATGGCGGTGGAATACTCTTCTAACCATTGGATAGGGTCGTCACTGATATTGGCTTTGCCGTGTGCAACTGTTTCAGCTAAGGCGACGGACAACATGACCGCCTCACGGTTCTCAGGACTGACACCATCAGCAAAGGCGATGATTGCAGGCGATTCTTTATTAACCTGCGCAGCAGAGTTATCGTTGTTACTTGACGTGCCATCACTCGAAAAGGCCAGTACTTCAGGCAAAAATACTTGTTCAGCCGTCCCCAACGCTGGCAGCGCTTCAAAGTAGGCATCTGCGTCTTCAATCGTTGGAAAAGACAGTTTTTCTTCGTAACTCATTATGCATTCCTTGCATTGGTAAATTTCAAAATGGGCCCTTCTCCTGGCCACGCTTTAAAACTACAGATGCCATGAAAAAACGCAACATTAGCAGTTGGCCATCTGTCGACCCCCTGGTAGGCAAGTTATTGCACTCACTGGATAGCGACACTGCCAGCCTGCCGGGCTCTTGTAAAAATTCACTGCGATGAAGTAAAAATATCTCCAGAAAAGAGTAAAATTACTACGGACATCAAGAGAAAAAACAACTCGCAACGCAGATGAAGCACTCTCTCGTTAGAGAGCATTCCTTAGGCCGCCTGAGTAAATTCCTACAAACCCTCACCGATAAAAATCCTCGGATCATCGATGAGGTCCGCATATAGAGGGATGTTCAGAGCGACGACTGCGTAGGCTTTTGTCCATACCAGCGCGGCGTATAGACCCAATTGCCGCCTTCGTTGCGAGGGAAGGTGCAGGTCAGAGAAGAGCCGATCAGCACCATGGTTCGCATGTCCACCTGCTCCGGCGTGAGTTCACCCAGCGTAATGACGCGCAGTGTCTGGCCAGGACGACCGATGTCGCGCCCAAGCGTGACAGGCGTTTCAGGAATGCGATGCTGGCGAACAATCTCCAGCGCACGCCCCAGTTGCCAGGGTCGTGAACGGGAAATCGGGTTATAGAAGGCCAGCGCAAGGTCTGCCTGACAGGCAAGGTCCAAACGCTTTTCGATGATCTCCCAGGGTTTGAGGTTATCGGACAGCGACAACACACAGAAATCGTGCCCCAGCGGCGCACCCGCCTGAGCGGCGGTTGCCAGAGAAGCCGAGACACCCGGGAGAATCTCCAGCTCGACCGAGTGCCAGTGCGGGTTGTCGGACTCATGCAGCGCTTCAAGCACTGCCGAGGCCATAGCGAATACGCCCGGATCACCGGACGACACCACGACCACCGAGCGACCTTGCGCGGCCAGTCCGAAGGCATGTCGGGCACGCAGCATTTCTTCGCGATTGTCGGTGCAATGCAGCACCTGATCGGCACGAAACGGCCCGGCCATGCGCACGTAGGTTTCATAACCCAGCACATCATTGGCGCGTGCCAGTTCAGCCTTGACCGCAGGCACCATAAGGTCCGCTGCGCCGGGGCCCAGGCCAATGACTGCAAGCCGCCCACGCCCACGGCCGATGTTCTGTACATCCAGCGGTTGAGTCGCGACGGCAATCGCCATGTCGTCGACGCTCAGTGGCGGCAACAGTTGCGGCACGGCGCGGGAGGCCATTTCACTGGCAGGCCCAGCCTTGTCGAAGCGTACCGAAATACCCAGCTCGCTGGCTGCCTGATGCAACTGCGCATTGGCCATTTGCTCTTCGCTGGCCAGCAGACAGGCCAGCGACTGCTCGGCAATGTTTGCGTCGCGTAACGCCGAGCGGACCCGCGTAGCCAGTTCAGCGGTTATTTCGCTGACGGCGACTAGCACACTGCGTGGGTAAATCAGTAGTTCATGGGGAGCGGGCTCACGTATGGCGCAGCCGACATGAATCGTCAGTTCAGCCTGCGGGTTTTCGGGCAGTTGCGCTCGCTCCAGCCAGGGTGCCTCGCCTTCAATGCGCACGGGCTCACCGGAGAGCAAGTCGGAAACAAAACGCTTGCCCAGCTCAAGATCACCCAGTGTGTAGCCGCTGGGCGGGTTGAGCAGGCATGTGCCGAAGCGCAATTCGCCGCTGGTGGTGATTGCCGGTGCAACGCCAAGCCCGTTGGCAATGCTGCGCGCCATGACATTGACCCCGCCCAGGCCGCCAAGCAGTGGCACCACGGCGCTGCCGTCCTCAGCCACGGCCAGCACCGGCGGCTCGACGCCCTTCTCCAACAGCAGCGGGGCCAGGGTGCGAATCACGATGCCGGCGGCACACAGGGCGATAATCGGGGTGTTCTGCTGATACAACTGACGCAACGTGCTACCGAATTCGCTGTAGGTAATGTCAGCGCTCTGCACACGCTCGGCCAGGCCATGAATCTGCGCATCGGGAAACAGCTGCTGAATGCGCCGCGCGGTAGCCAGGCTGCCATTGCCGAGAATGACGATGGCTGGAGTGTTGAAAGTCATCAGCCTTGCCACCTGTCACCCGGGACGATAATCAGCGAAAAATAAGGCGAAGACATCGGGTCTACCTGATCCAGCGGGACGATTTTCTGGTTGACCATGGTTGCGCGCTCGACATACAGCGCACGCCCGGCCATGCCCAGTTCGGTCAGCACTTCACGGACCTTGTGGAAGTTGCGTCCCAATTTCATGATCACGGCTGCATCGGCATCAGCCAGCTTGCGTTTCAGGTCCTCATGGGACAGCACGCCGGACAGCACCGACAGACTCTGGTTGCGATACACCAGTGGCGCGCCCAGCACCGAAGCGCCACCGAGCATCGAACACACACCCGGAATAACTTGCGCCTCGTAGCGCTCGGCCAGGCGGTCGTGCAGGTACATGTAGGAACCGTAGAAGAACGGATCGCCTTCGCAAATCACCGCTACGTCACGCCCGGCGTCCAGATGCGCGGCAATATGCAGGCTGGACTCGTCGTAGAAGTCGCTGATGACTTTTTCGTAGGACAGCGGCGCTGGCAAGGCCTCGGTGGTGACCGGGTAGACCAGTGGCATCAACGTTTGAACGTCCTGCAAGTGTGCTTCGATGATGCCGAATGCGTTGCCCTTTTTACCCTTGGCCACGAAGTACGCCACCACAGGCGACTCCCGCAGCAGGCGCAGCGCCTTGACAGTGATCAGCTCAGGGTCGCCGGGGCCTACGCCCAGGCCAATCAATCGACCGCGTGCCTGCATCATTCGATCTCCGTGGCCAGTGCATTGACAGCGGCCACGGCCATGGCGCTGCCGCCACGACGACCCTGCATGATCACAAATGGCACGCCACGGCTGTCTGCGGCAAGCATGGCCTTGGACTCGGCAGCGCCGACAAAGCCAACCGGAAAGCCGAGAATCAGCGCTGGTTTCGGCGCGCCCGCATCGAGCATTTCGAGCAGATAGAACAGCGCAGTCGGCGCATTGCCGATGACCACCACGCTGCCTTCCAGGTGCGGACGCCACAGCTCCAGCGCTACAGCGGAGCGCGTATTGCCCAGTTCCAGCGCCATTTCCCGCACGCCTTCATCGTGCAATGTGCAGATGATCTGGTTATTGGCGGGCAGCCGGGTACGGGTGATGCCTTCGGAGACCATGCGTGCGTCGCAGAGGATCGGCGCACCAGCGGCCAGGGCATTGCGCCCGGCTGTACCGGCACCCGGCGAGAAGCGCAGGTCTTCGATGACTTCGACCATCCCGCAGGCATGGATCACGCGCACGGCGAGTTTTTCCAGGTCCGCAGGGATCGTGTCCAGGCGCGCTTCGGCGCGAATGATCGAGAAGGAGTTGCGATATATCTCCTGACCATCGCGGATGTAATCAATCATGCAATGTTGCTCCGTGAGCCGGCGTTCAACTGCGCACCGACTGCTTCAATAGTAAGGTCACGCGCACGCAGCACACCAAAACCGGCATGCGCTGCATCGCGAAAATAAAGGTCGTAACGGCCGGGCGAGACGGCCAGCAAGGTTACCGGCGCTACGTGAGCAGCGGCGCAGGAGCGCGTGCAACCACTTAAATGAACGGCCTGACTGGCAACCAGGCCGGTAGCCAGTTGCAGCGCATCAGCCTTGGTATCGGCCAGCCCTTTTGCACAGCCGGCAGAACCGGTACACGCCACAATTTGTGCCAGTGGCTGCTCGGCTGAACAGATCAGACCCGCTGCCTGCAACGCCGTCATCACTGTTGCAGCGTGCTCGACCGGCACATTGGGCAACAGCAGGCTTTGCCAGGGCGTCAGGCGCAGAGTGCCGTCGCCCTGCTCTTCTGCCAGTTGCGCGACGATGGCGAGCGTGGCGGCATCAAGACGCCCCAGCGGCACCACCGCCCCCACCGCAACCTGCGCAGGCTCGGCCTGTGGATAAATACCGATATGCCGATTGCCCTGAATGGCCGGACGCTGCCAGCCGGTGACGGCTTGATCCACCCGCAGCACGCAGTCCAGCCGGGTAGAAAGCTCGCGCAACACATCGTCGGTCGACACCTCGGCCAGCAGATGCCGCATCCGGGTGTGCTCCGGGCGGGCCAGATCGAGGAACAGTTCCAGCAACGCGACAACCAACGCCTCTCCAGCCGCCAGCGGCACAGCGGCCAGCGGTCGATCATGGGCCGGGCAACCGGCCAGCCCGAACGCCAGGAGCACTTCGCCGTCGAGTTTCAGCGCCGACAGCCACACATCATGCGCGTGTTCGAGCATCACCAGCGCTTCGCCAGCATCCAGCGACAACGCAAATTTGGGTGACAGCTCATGAAAGCGCGGGTGATTTTCCAGCGCATCGAGAACCTGCGCCGCCAGCGGTCGAGCATCGAACAGCATGTTCGAATCCAGTCCGGCGGTCGGGCTGAGCATCAGGTTGCGCACATCGTCACTGGCCGGGTTGGCCGGGCCGAGTCCTGCCGCCATCAACGCCTTGATCAACCCATCGTGATCAGCGCCGATGCCGCGAATCTGCAGGTTAGCGCGGTTGGTGGCTTCGATAACGCCCTGTGCATAAGTCTGCGCGGTCTCTGCAACTGCCATTGCCTGGGCACTGGTGATGACCCCACCCGCCAGCTTGATCCGGCAGATCCCGCCATCCAGCGCCGGGACGATACGCAGCAACCCCGGACAGGCCGAGGGGCGTAGCGTTGCAAAGGATGTGCGAGCGGACTGCGGCTCGTTCAATGGATCACCCGGTATGAACTGGACGTGGATTAGAGCACTTGTACCCCGTCGGGCGCGGTATTATGCCTGCTTTGTCCGCAGGCATGAAAAGGCGCTCTGTCGGAAGTTCGGATTGAGGTAGGTACATGTCGCCGTGGCTGACAGTCGTGGGAATTGGAGAAGACGGTTACAAGGGCCTGGGCAAGAACGCCCGGCACGCTCTGCTGCACGCTGATCAGGTGTTCGGCGGTCCGCGCCAGCTGGCATTGCTGCCCCCGTGCATTCGCGCCGAGCGGCGTGCATGGCCAAGTCCGTTCTCGCTGAACCCGGTGCTGGAACAGCGCGGTGCCGAAGTCTGTGTACTGGCCAGTGGCGATCCGATGCTGTTCGGCGTCGGTGCCAGCCTGGCACGCGTGGTCGCCATCGACGAAATGCGCATTCTGCCCGCCCCTTCTTCTTACTCTCTGGCCGCCGCTCGTCTGGGCTGGCCATTGCAGGAAGTTGTTACTCTGTCGGTGGTTGCCCGTCCGGTAGTCGCACTCAACGCCCATTTCCATCATGGCGTACGTCTATTGGTGCTGAGCAATGATGGCAGTAGCCCCGCAGTGATCGCCGGTTTGTTGCGCGAACGAGGCTTTGGCCCAAGCCGCATGACGGTCCTGGAGCATCTGGGAGGTGAAGCCGAACGGCGCGTCGAGGGGCTGGCCAGTGAATGGGGCAATCCCGAGATCGCTGCCCTGAACCTGGTTGCCGTCGATTGTCGCGCCGACGCCAGCGCCATTCGCCTGAGTACAGTGGCCGGTTTGCCAGACAGTGCTTTCGAGCATGACGGCCAGTTGACCAAACGCGACGTGCGGGCCATCACCCTTGCCCGCCTTGCTCCGGTGCCGGGCGAACTGCTGTGGGACGTCGGCGCGGGCTGCGGTTCCATCGGCATCGAATGGATGCGCGCGCACCCGACCTGCCGGGCGATGGCTATAGAAGCGGACGAAGGCCGTCAGCAACTGATCGAATTCAATCGCGATGCGTTGGGCGTGCCGGGCCTGCAATTGGTCCGTGGCAGCGCTCCACAGGCGCTGAGCGGTCTGGAGCGTCCGGATGCGATTTTCATCGGCGGTGGCGTGACCCGTATCGGCGTACTGGAAACCTGCTGGGAACAGCTACGCTCCGGCGGACGGCTGGTCGCCAATGCAGTAACCCTGCAAAGCGAGGCGGCACTCATGGCTTGGCGCGAGCGGCATGGCGGCGAACTGACGCGTATTCACGTCGCCCATGCTCAGCCTCTTGGCGAGTTCGATACGTGGCGCCAGGCCTTGCCGATCACTCTGCTGGATTTAGTCAAACCCTGATGCGCGAAGAAACCGCCGAACAGCCTGCTCCGCTGCGCAGTGGCCTGACCACCGGCAGCTGCGCCACCGCAACCAGCCTGGCGGCGGCCCGACTGTTGCTCAGCGGGCAAATCAGCGATGCGGTGGAAATTGTGTTGCCCAAGGGCAAACAGGTGCAGATGCGCCTGGAGTTTTGCCGCCTTGTGGATAACTTCGCCGAAGCCGGAACGCTCAAGGATGCCGGTGATGATCCCGACGTCACCCACGGCGCGCTGGTGTTTGCGCGCGTCAGACTGGAAGCGGCACCCGGCGTGCGCTTCGTGGCGGGCGCAGGTGTGGGCAGCGTGACCCGTCCCGGTCTGGTGTTGGCGGTGGGCGAGCCCGCCATCAACCCGGTGCCTCGACGCATGATGACCGAGCACTTGCTGCGGCTGGCGGAAGAACTCGGCTACAGCGGTGGTTTCGAGGTCACGATTGGCGTCGAGGGCGGCGAAGCGCTGGCGCTCAAAACCATGAACCCGCGCCTCGGTATTCTCGGCGGGCTGTCGATTCTCGGCACCAGCGGGATAGTCCGGCCCTTCTCCTGCGCGGCGTACATCGCGTCGATCCATCAGGGCATCGACGTCGCCACCACCAACGGCTATCGGCATATCGCCGCCTGCACCGGCAACGCCAGCGAAGACACCATGCGCCGCGTGTACAACATCCCGGATATCGCCCTGATCGAAATGGGCGATTTCGTCGGCGCAGTGCTCAAGCACCTGCGCAAGGTGCCTGTGGATAAGTTGAGCCTGTGCGGTGGCTTCGGCAAGATCAGCAAACTGGCCGCAGGCCACATGGACCTGCACAGCCGCCATTCGAGCATCGACCTGCCGCAACTGGCGCTGTGGGCTGCGGACATAGGCGCGGACGCAGACCTGCAACAACGTATTCGCGATGCCAATACCAGCCAGCAGGCGCTGGCGATGAGCGCTGCGGCGGGTGTGCCGCTGGGTGACGAGGTGTGTCGACACGCACTGGATTTCGCCCTCAGCGTGGTGCCTGCACAGGTTCAGGTCGAAGTGTTCGCCATCGACCGCCAAGGCGGAATCGTCGGTCAGGCGGGCGTTGCGTTATCGAAGGAACACACATGAAACGAATTCTGCTGTTGGGCGGCATTACCGAAGCGCTGGCGATTGCACGCAGGCTCGGGCCTGAGCACATCTATAGTTTGGCGGGCGTGGGTCGAGTGCCGGCAGATCTGGCCTGTCAGTTGAAAGTTGGCGGCTATGGCGGCGCAGAGGGCATGGCGCAATACATTCGCGACCAGGGCGTCAACTTGCTGCTGGACGCTACCCATCCATATGCCGCGCAAATCAGCCGCAACGCTGCATGTGCAGCCCGGCTGACTGGAATTCCCTGCTGGGCCTTGCGTCGCACTGCCTGGCAGGCTGGTGCGGGTGATGACTGGCGCGAAGTGGCCGACTGGTCAGAACTGGTCACCGCACTGGCGCCCTTCAAGCGCCCACTGTTCACTCTGGGGCGCGAGCCTTTGCAGCATCTGCACGAGATTCCGGAACATCAATTCTGGACGCTTCGGGCACTGGACAACTACCCCGGCAATGACCGCTGCGAAGTGATCGGCGCGCGCGGCCCGTTTGCACTGGAAGACGAACGTCAGCTGTTTGAACAACGCGATATTGATGTGCTGATCAGCAAAAACAGTGGCAGCAGCTCCACCGAACCCAAGCTTGAAGTCGCCCGCGAGCGCGGCCTGCCCGTCCTGATCCTGAAACGCCCGGAGTTGCCTGAGGTGGATCGGATTTTGTGGAGCGTGGATGAGGTGCTTGAGGCGTTGGGGCTGGAGTGAATGAACCGTCTTCAGTCCTCATGAAAATCCTGAAACAACCCGGCCAGTGGGAGTGAGCTTGCTCACGAAGAGGCCGGTATAGCCGCTGAAAATCCATTGATCCGTTAATCCGCCTTCGCGAGCAAGCTCGCTCCCACAGGGTCGTTATTTTCAAAGCCAAATTGCGTCCCATAAGGGATAATCACGCACGCTTTTGACCAAGCCGGCTCGAACAGGATTGGCAACAATATAACGGGCGAAATTCAAAAGGCTTTCTTCAGTGCGGATGCTTACGTCGTGGAATCCGCTTTGCCAAAAAGGTCCACTGCAGCCGCTGGCTCTGTTTATGGTGATCGCGCTTTTCGATTTGACGCGCTGTACAACTCTGGATAACGAGTGGCTATTCAACTGCAGCAGCCGGTGAATATGGTCCGGCATGACGACCCACGCTAACGAATCGGCTAGTTGCTGCTCCTGGACTTGCCGAAGCTCATCGACGAACAGACGCCCATGCGCCAGTCAGAAAAAGCAGGTTTTCTCTGGAGTGTTTTCGCGGTGACCAGATAAATCTGGCCTGTACCAAAGATCCGTCCGATGCGCAAACGATGCGACTTTGCCCTCTCACTCATCCCATCACCTTATGGCTGCGTGCTTGGGAGCGACTCTACGAAACGCGCACACTTAGCGGTGCTTAAAGGTTTACCAGAGTGTTTCGTATGTCCAGTCTAGCTACCATTCACTCTTTTTCTAAAACCTCCGGAGAACCCCCTCAATGCTCAAAAACGCACTCCTGCTGACTGCATTACTGCTGCCTGCCTGCTTCGCCCAGGCCCATGAGTACAAGGCTGGGCCGTTGCTGATTGGCCATCCTTGGTCAATGGAGCTGCCGCCCAATGCCCCGACGGTCGCGGCGTATTTCACTGTCGAGAACCAGGGCGACAGCGCAGATCGTCTGATCAGCGTCGACAGCCCCATCGCCGGGCAAGCGCAGTTGCATGAGCATATACACGCCGACGGGCTGATGAAGATGCAGCACGTTCAGGCGGTCGACATCCCGGCCGGTGCGAAGGTGAGTTTCGCGCCGATGGCCTGGCACGTGATGCTGATGGGCCTGAAAGACCGTTCGAAGCTGGTCACCGGCCAGCGCTTCCCGATGACCCTGCATTTTGAAAAGGCGGGAGATGTCGAGGTGCAGGTCGTGGTACAAAAGCAGACTCCGGAACACCAGCACTGAGTCGTTTTACAGAGTGAGCACATTGCGCCGCGTTCGCGACAGATCAGCCACCCGTAACAAACGGGGCGCATGGCTGAGTCTGTTCGCCATGTTGATGATCTTTATCGGTCCACTGGTTTCCCAGTCGATGCCGATGGATCATCACGCCGGCATGTCGATGTCTATGCCAGCCAGTATGGATATGTCGGCAGACAGCCACGCCCATCACGGCGGCGAGCACTCCATGCCTGCCGACGCGGGCATGAGCGATCACGCGCTGTGGGCAAAATGCGGCTATTGCACACTGCTGTTCAGTTGCCCGGCGCTGGCCCATGTGCTGGAACTGGTCGCAGCCCCGCCGCCAAGGCCGGGTGATTTCTTTGCCTCGCAGCCGCTGCCGGGGCATGCACACAAGGCTATATTCCCCAATGCCCGAAGCCGGGCACCGCCAGCGCTCACCACGGCATAACCCGAAAAAAAGATTCCACGACGGCGCGCAGCTCAAGGCTGCGCGCCATTCGTGCTGTGTTATCCCTATTGGGGAGCGTTGAACGTGTCCAAACCTGATGTCTCTTTTTACAACCTTGCCTGGCGATGGCATTTCTATGCAGGGCTGTTCGTCGCGCCGTTCATGATCCTGTTATCGCTGACCGGCATCATTTACCTGTTCAAGCCGCAACTGGACAACCTGATGTACCACGACCTGCTCAGCGTGGCACCGGCCGAGCACCGCCTCACTGCCGACGAGCTGCAACAGCGGGTAAAGAGTGCTTACCCACAGGCAGCCATTGGCAAGTATTTCCCGCCGTTAAACGCCGAGGGCAGTGCGCAGTTTGTGATCAGCGAGCAGGGCTGGGAGGTGAATGTCTTCATTGACCCCTATCGCGGAGAGATTCTTGGCACCCAGGACGCCAAAAAGAACCTGCAGGCGATTGCCCGTGCACTGCACGGCGAGCTGATGATCGGTACGCTGGGTGACCGGCTTGTCGAGCTGGCGGCTGGCTGGGGGATTGTGCTGGTGGTCTCCGGCCTTTATCTATGGTGGCCCCGAGGCCGCTCGGCCGCCGGCGTGTTCTGGCCACGCCTGACCGCCAAGGGTCGCGTGCTGTGGCGTGATCTGCACGCGGTGACCGGTTTCTGGGGCGCGTTTTTGCTGCTGTTCATGCTGTTGAGCGGCATGACCTGGACCGGCATGTGGGGCAAGCAATACGCCGCGGTGTGGAATACCTTCCCGGCAGCCATGTGGACAGACGTCCCCAAGTCCGACAAGCAGGCTGGCGAGCTGAACAATGCCAGCGTGCAAACCGTGCCGTGGGCAATGGAGAACACACCGATGCCGGTTTCGACCGGTGAACACGCCGAGCACATGGACCACATGCACATGTCCAGCGCACCGGCTGCGCCGACCGTGTCGCTGCAAAAGGTCGTAGACATTGCACGCGCCAGAGAAATCGTGCCGGGTTACAGCATCACTCAGCCCAAGACCGCCGATGGCGTGTTTACCGTGTCGGTGTTCGCCGACGACCCGCGCGATGACGCAACGCTGCACATCGATCAGTACACCGGCAAGGTGCTGGCCGATGTCCGTTATGTCGATTACAGCGCAGTCTCCAAGGCCACCGAGCTGGGCGTGATGCTGCATGAAGGCAAATTTTTCGGCTGGGTCAACCAGTTGCTGATCCTGCTGGTCTGCCTAATGGTACTGCTCAGCTCGGTCAGTGGGCTGGTGATCTGGTGGAAGCGCCGACCTCGGAGCGGGCTGGGTGTACCGCCATTGCGCCACGACCTGCCACGCTGGAAAACCGCGACCGTGGTGATGATTGCGCTGGGAGTGCTGTTCCCTCTGGTGGGCATTTCGATGCTGATTGTCTGGGTGCTTGATCGAATAGTGCTTTCGCGCTTTGCCAAACGGGCGGCAACAGCTTAGATTGCTCCCTGCGGGGCCTGAAACCATTGAGTGGCGTTGTGATGAATTCCTCCTCATACCCGGTTTCAGGCCTCGCCTCTCGCCCTGCCAGGGCTGCAGCCCGAAGATCCGTCTTACTTTGCGCATCGACGATGCCACAAGCATCGACAAGCCCCGCCCGACAGCGCTTTGCCGCCGACACTGACTAGATGAAATGAACCGCCCGGCCATTGCCTCAAGCGGATCCTCCATCATGCAGACGAATCGGCACCATGAACCTACCGCTCACAGCACCCACCCGAACAGCACGCCACTCGCTGGACGGCGAGATCTACCCGCCCCGCCTAAGCGCGACGACGCAAGAGCTGGCCCACGAGTTATTGCAACCGCTCGACGACGGGCTGGACCTTAAAGCTGCACGACTGACCTACGTTGACAGCAAAATACTGCCTGGCGAGGAACAACTGCTGAACAGTGCCCTGCTGATCCCTAGCCTGATCGACCATTTCACTGGCCGCCTGAGCTGGACCGAACACGACGCACAGGCACTTGCCCTGCCCGCAACTGCTATGCAGAGCTCATCAACCGAACCGTTGGGGCGAGTGGCGGTCCTGACTCTTTACGCCCAGGTCAATCAGCAACTGGAGCAGCGCCACAGCCAGAAGCTGGCCGATTACTGGAGTGTCACGCTACCCGACGGTAAAACCCGCAGCAGCGTTTTTATCAGCGACAAGGCTCAGTGCCTGAAATCGGAATGCGAAATACAGATATCAAAAAAGCAGATGACCACCAGCCACTACGGCATGCTCTCGGCGGCGCTGAACCTGTGCAGCCCCCACACGCTCGATGAGGTTCAACCGCACAGTGTCTACAGTATTTCGGCAAGCATGGTCGGGAGCGAATCGGCCGGATTGCCCGGTGCCTTTGCAATTACCCGCACCTGTCACGCACAAACAGCACAGACCGACCTGGAAGAAAAGGATGATGTTCTTCTGTATACGCTTCAGGACGGACTGGAGGAGTTTTCCTCGTTCAAACAGTTGAACGACCGCCTTGCCCTGCGCAGTAATGACATCCGCTATCGACGATGCCTTAAGAATCCAAGTGCGCCAGACTCGCCTGGAATTAGCCCACTGCAATGGCAATACACGCCAATGCAAGGCAACTTCCTCGCCCTGCTATTGAGTCGCCAGATCGTCAGACAGCAATCCTTATTTGCTCAAGCAGCACGATTGGCCCGTGCCCGGCGAATGGACAGCGCGCAGTTCGAGCAACATATCTGGTTTCTGCTGGAGCCCGACCTTCACTTTGACAACAATGCGCGCCTCAGCCAGATGGACGACGCGCTGATTCAAAACCATAAGCCCGACTGGTGGTCGACCATGACGCCACTGCAACACGAGGAATGGCTCACACACGCAAGGCGTTTCGGCAAATCGGTCGCAGACCTACAGCGCTCCAGCAAGAATCAATTCGGTCCTGCCGACATTGATAGCCGCTTCTACGTCGCACGCTACATAGACAGGCAGTTGAATGACGCGCTTACAAAAGCCGGCGTCAGTGTCCCTCCTGATCAAATCCTGGTCTCGCTGAGCTACAGGGTGGAAACCAAATCTTCTGATATTTTCAATGCACCTATCCCTACGACAATTGAAGACACGACGATGTCGCTCAGGCAACTGGTGCATACACGAGCGCACCGGATCACCGCTCAGGATGCAATGCAGATACGTGTTGCCGACAATACGGGGTTGGCCATTGCCGGGCTGAACATGCGCTTTGTGAAGGATCTGGTAACAGCCATCAGCGACCTGCAACATCTCGATCGGTATCTCGACCTTCATCTGAAAACCTCGGCCTACGCACGGCAGCTCAAGCACTTGCACAGAAAAATGCTGGAAGCACAGATGAACATGGCGTTACTGGAGATTGAGCAGCAAGGGTTTTCGCCAAAGGGCCGGGAGTGGATCAAGGCGGTGCTGGAATCGCCAGCACCGCAAGGACGGCGCGCGATCAATGGTGAAGCCATCGAGATCAGGTTTTTCAACGTCAATAAATTCAAGATGACCAACATCATGCTGATCGCCCCTGCCGAAAAATTCGAAAAAGGGCCGCTGATACTGTGCACCCTCAATGCTTCGGACGGCGTCGTGTTCCGCTGGTTCGACAGCATGTTTCATCTCACCACGCATTTTCTGGAAGAGACGCCGTTCCAACAGTACATGATCCGGCAAATTCTAGTGTCCAGGCGATTAGAAGCGCTGTACGCCATGCAGTACGAGAAGGAAGCAAAGCACTGGCGTCCACCGGAGATCTTTACCCGACTGTCGCCCATACCGATCCCCGAACGGCTGCTACGCCCGGTAATTTTTATCAGCCAGACCAAAGATTTCTACGAAGAAAACCACGAGAGCACGATCAACCACTTGATTAACGAGGCCAGACAGCAAATGGGCCTGGCACGAAATGAGGAGAACTCAGGCGTCGGGTTCGATCTGGTTGCCAGCATAGCGATTCTGTTTTTGCCTTATCCGATCATGATGCCCCTTGCGTTGGGTCTGGGCCTGTACAAAACCTGGAGCGCCTTCTCGAAAATCGACGAAAACGATATCCAGGGGGCGGCAGAGGAATTCCTCGATGCAATCAGCTACCTTGCCATTGCGGCCACAGGCCGTCTGACCTACGCGCTGAGACCTGTCATTCACGCTTCGGTAGCGGTAAGACGCCCCCATCTGATCCGCAGGATCGGCCGCGATGGGCAGGTACAGATTGGCTACCTGATGTCCCACTCAAACGCGCCGCGACTCGCAGAGTCAAGGGTGATCGTTGCACTGGACTCCAAACGCTTTGTCGCTATCGAAATCGAAGCGCAAACCTGCTACGTAAGCCGCCGGGCCAATATATTCGGTCACTCTCGCCTCTATCGTGTGCACCCGACTGACGCGACACAGTTGGTACATGAGCAGGAATTTGCACTGCGCACCACCAGAGGCACCTGGAAAACCGTGGGCAATGAAATACCGCGAATCAGTCGACAGGCAGCCCGTGAAGCCAATGCCCGATTGTCCAGCTGGCTGGCTGACTGGCCTACAGCGACCGGGTCAGTAAGCGCTGCCGACCAATTAAGGTTCGAAGCCGACTGCCTTGCCCTGAGTAAAACCTCTAACGCAGAAGACTTTCCGGAAATCGTTGCTTACGTAGAGGGCGGCTCTGCCGACATAAACCCTCTGTTGCGAAGCGGAGTTCGGAACACGACGACACGCAACTTTCTGCATGAGTTCCATCAGCTCAGGGAATGGCGGGGAGGCGCCTTTCGCGCCACTTACGTATCCAGCGAAGGTATGGCACGCCTTGAGCGAGAGGCCGGAGCGGTCTTTACCAACAACGGCGTGCAATCAGCGTCGATTTCGCGCAGCAACGCTGTCGGCTGGAGTAACGACGGTTTTGTACGCAGCAATGCCAGCGCCGGGAATCACCCGGTGTTTTTCATATTTGACCCGGACATTCCCAAGAAAAACATGTTTACCGGCTTTCTCGCCGATCACGTCGCGATAGCGCCAGGAACCCGCTTGCAGCTCGGCGCCACGCAACGCCTCAATGACCAGTTTTTTGCTTATTTCACCGTACCGGAACAGGTCGTTGATTCTACCTACGATCTTTACACCGGCGAGCAGGAGCACTGGGTATAACGCACCTGAGAGAGTGATCAGAAAAGCCGGCGTAAAACCGCCGGCTTGTTCGTGCCGCACCATTGGAGCGCAACAAGCCAGTCTCATATGGAGCATCGTCCCACCTTGGTGCGTAAACGCCGATTTTTATGGGATATCCGTTCCATTTCGTGGCGTTTACGCATTGGCCCAGCGTTTGCTAAAGCTTGATCAGAGCCATGAATGCGCTACAACAAAAACCATCAAGAAACCAATGGAGCCAGTCAATGAAGCGTCGCAGCCTGATCAAAGCCTTTACCCTGTCCGCATCGATCGTCGCCATGGGGCTGACCTGGACCGTTCAGGCTGCCGAGACCATCAAGGTCGGCATCCTGCATTCGTTGTCCGGGACCATGGCGATCTCCGAGACCTCGCTCAAAGACATGGCCTTGATGACCATCGACGAAATCAACGCCAAAGGCGGTGTCAACGGCAAGATGCTCGAAGCAGTGGTTGTCGACCCGGCCTCCAACTGGCCGCTGTTCGCCGAAAAAGGCCGCCAGTTGCTGACCCAGGACAAGGTGGCGGTGGTGTTTGGTTGCTGGACATCGGTGTCGCGCAAATCGGTACTGCCGGTCTTTGAGGAACTCAATGGCCTGCTGTTCTACCCTGTGCAGTACGAAGGCGAAGAGATGTCGCCCAACGTGTTCTACACAGGTGCAGCGCCTAACCAGCAGGCAATTCCTGCGGTCGAGTACGTAATGAGTGAAGACGGCGGTTCGGCCAAGCGCTTCTTTCTGCTCGGCACCGACTATGTCTACCCGCGTACCACCAACAAGATTCTGCGTGCATTCCTGCACTCCAAGGGTGTAGCGGATAAAGACATCGAAGAGGTTTACACCCCGTTCGGTCACTCCGACTATCAAACCATCGTGGCCAACATCAAGAAGTTCTCCGCGGGTGGCAAGACAGCGGTTATCTCCACCGTGAACGGCGATTCCAACGTGCCGTTCTACAAGGAGCTGGCCAACCAGGGCCTGAAAGCCACCGACGTGCCGGTTGTAGCGTTTTCGGTTGGCGAAGAAGAACTGCGCGGCATCGACACCAAACCACTGGTAGGCCACCTCGCCGCCTGGAACTATTTCCAGTCGGTGGAAAACCCGGTCAACAAGAAGTTCGTCGCTGACTGGACTGCCTACGCCAAAAAGAAAAACCTGCCAGGCGCTGACAAAGCGGTGACCAACGACCCGATGGAAGCTACCTACGTCGGTATTCACATGTGGGCACAGGCAGTCGAGAAAGCCAAATCCACTGACGTGGACAAGGTACGCGAGGCCATGGCCGGACAAACCTTCGCAGCACCGTCGGGATTCACCCTGACCATGGACAAAACCAACCACCACTTGCACAAGCCGGTAATGATTGGCGAAGTGGAGGACAACGGTCAGTTCAACGTCGTCTGGCAGACCAAAGAGCCGATCCGCGCCCAGCCATGGAGCCCCTACATTCCTGGCAACGACAAAAAGCCTGATCATCCCGTGAAGAGCAACTGACCTTCGATTGATGATGATGATCGCTCCCACGCTTCAGCGTGGGAGCGCAGTTCTGGACGCTCTGCGTCCGATCCTGAGCGCGCGGCTCGGTGCATGATTGACGCAGAGCGTCACGAAAGGCATTCCCACGCAGAGCGTGAGGAACGAGCAGCGTCAGGGCGAACAGCCACGAGTGCTTTGTGGAACGCCACAACAGATCAAGGCCATATTGATATGCCTTCTTATCTCTACCGTATGATCCTCGCCATCAGCCTGCTGCTGCCCCTTGCAGCTCAGGCTGGCGATGCCAGTGATTTTGTCGCAGCCAGTTCTGCACAACAGGCGGAACTGCTGGAGACTTGGGCAGCCAGGCCAACAACAGAGCGTGTCGAACTGCTTGAAGCTCTGCGCGATGGCCGTGTTGCCGCCGACAGCAGCAAGCGCGCCTGGATCGAAAACAACGATCAATACGTGCCGGTCGATGCAAAAGCTCCCGCCGCAGCCGACGCCCCAACCCCGGACGAACCGCGCAAACTGCGCTTGAACAACCGGCTGCGCGGTCTGGTTGAAACAGCGCTGGCCAGCCACCAGTTGCTGGCCGCCGATACACGACTGCGCATGGCGGCAGCCCTGCAATTGCAAAAAAGCGCGCGCCCTGCACAACTGGAGCTGCTGACCGAACGTGTCGCCAGCGAAACCGATTCCAGCGTTAAAAGCGCGCTGACCCTGGCGCTGGCCAACCTGCAAATGGTCGACTCAAGCCCCACGGTACGTCTGGCCGCAGTACGACTGCTGGGCGAGACCGGTGACCCGCTGGCCCGTACCCGTCTCGAATCATTGCTGACACCGGGCGTTGAAACCGACGCTTCGGTACGCCTGGCCGCTGAAACCAGCCTGGCGCAGGTGAAGCGCAAGCTGATGGTCGGCGAAATTCTCGGCCAGGCGTTCAGCGGTATGTCGCTGGGGTCGATCCTGCTGCTGGCGGCGCTGGGTCTGGCGATCACCTTCGGCCTGCTTGGCGTGATCAACATGGCCCATGGCGAGATGCTGATGCTGGGGGCCTATTCAACCTATGTTGTGCAACTGATGCTGCAGCGCTACGCGCCGGGCGCCATCGAATACTATCCGCTGATCGCGTTGCCGGTGGCGTTCTTCGTCACAGCCGCTATCGGCATGGCCCTGGAACGCACAGTGATTCGTCACTTGTATGGCCGCCCATTGGAAACCCTGCTCGCCACCTGGGGCATCAGCTTGATGCTGATTCAGGCCGTACGTCTGGCCTTCGGCGCGCAGAACGTTGAAGTCGCCAACCCGCAATGGCTGTCGGGCGGTATCCAGGTGTTGCCTAACCTGGTATTGCCCTACAACCGCATCGTGATCATCGCATTCGCGCTGTTCGTGGTCGTGCTGACCTGGCTGCTGCTGAACAAGACCCGACTGGGGCTGAACGTGCGCGCCGTAACCCAGAACCGCAACATGGCCGCCTGCTGCGGCGTGCCAACCGGGCGCATCGACATGATGGCATTCGGTCTGGGCTCGGGCATCGCAGGTCTGGGCGGCGTCGCCCTGAGCCAGATCGGCAACGTCGGCCCCGACCTTGGCCAAAGCTACATCATCGACTCATTCCTGGTGGTGGTGCTCGGTGGTGTCGGGCAACTGGCCGGTAGCGTGATGGCGGCCTTCGGGCTGGGCATTGCCAACAAGATTCTCGAACCGCAAATCGGCGCTGTATTGGGCAAGATCCTGATCCTGGCGCTGATCATTCTGTTTATCCAGAAACGTCCGCAAGGCCTCTTCGCATTGAAAGGACGGGTGATCGACTGATGAGCCAGCCATTGATGGTAACTGCCGCGCAAAAAGTCGGGCCCAAAGGCACGCTGACCGCAGGCATTGTGATACTGGCTGTGCTGCTGGCACTGCCGTTGCTGTCGTTGTTGCCTGCCGATAACAGCTTTCAGGTATCGGCCTACACCCTGACCCTGGTGGGCAAGATCCTCTGCTACGCCATTGTCGCCCTGGCACTGGATCTGGTCTGGGGCTACGCCGGGCTATTGTCGCTGGGCCACGGCCTGTTCTTCGCGCTGGGCGGTTATGCCATGGGCATGTATCTGATGCGCGAGGCCGCAGGCGATGGTCTGCCTGCGTTCATGACTTTCCTGTCGTGGACCGAACTGCCGTGGTACTGGGCAGGCACCGACAATTTCCTCTGGGCGCTGTGCCTGGTGGTCCTGGCGCCGGGGTTGCTGGCGCTGGTGTTCGGCTTCTTCGCCTTCCGCTCGCGAATCAAGGGTGTGTATTTTTCGATCATGACCCAGGCCCTGACGTTTGCCGGCATGCTGCTGTTCTTTCGTAACGAGACCGGCTTTGGCGGTAACAACGGGTTTACCAACTTTCGCAGCATTCTGGGTTTCAGCATCAGTTCCCAAGGAACCAGAGCGACGCTGTTTCTGGCGACGGTCGTGTTGCTGGTTGCCAGCCTGTACATCGGCTGGCGTCTGGCGCAGAGCAAGTTCGGCCGGGTTCTGACGGCGTTGCGTGATGCGGAAAACCGCCTGATGTTCTGTGGTTACGATCCGCGCGGCTTCAAGCTGTTTGTCTGGGTCTTGAGCGCCGTCCTGTGCGGCCTGGCCGGGGCCCTGTATGTGCCGCAGGTCGGCATCATCAACCCCAGCGAAATGTCGCCGACCAACTCCATCGAAGCCGCAGTGTGGGTAGCATTGGGCGGCCGTGGCACGTTGATCGGCCCGTTGCTGGGCGCGGGTCTGGTGAACGGCATGAAAAGCTGGTTCACCGTGGCTTTCCCGGAATACTGGCTGTTCTTTCTCGGCGCGCTGTTCATCATCGTCACGCTGTACCTGCCCAAGGGCGTGATCGGCTTGCTGAAGAAAAGGAGCGAGCAATGAAAACCACTCCTACTCCGTCGTTCATGCTTGAACCGGTTCTGGCACCCAATTCCGATGCAGGCACCAGCCGTGATGCGGTAGGCCTCGGCAAAAGCGCTGGCAAAGGGCTGAACACGCGGCACGGCACGATCCTGACGCTAGAAGACATCAGCGTCAGCTTCGACGGTTTCAAGGCATTGAACGACCTGAATCTGTACATCGGCGTGGGCGAACTGCGTTGCATCATCGGTCCCAACGGCGCTGGCAAGACCACGCTGATGGACGTCATCACCGGCAAGACCCGCCCCAGCCATGGCAAGGCCTGGTTCGGTGAAACGCTGGACCTGACGCAGATGAGCGAAGTGCAGATCGCTCAGGCCGGGATTGGCCGAAAGTTCCAGAAGCCGACGGTGTTCGAAGCCTTGAGCGTGTTCGAGAACCTCGAACTGGCTCAAAAGACCGACAAATCGGTATGGGCCAGTTTGCGTGCGCGGTTAAGCGGCGAACAGCAGGACCGGATACACGAAGTGCTGGAAACCATTCGCCTGACCACCTCCATGCACCGTCCGGCGGGCTTGCTGTCCCACGGCCAGAAGCAGTTTCTGGAGATCGGCATGCTGCTGGTTCAGGACCCGCAACTGCTGCTGCTCGACGAGCCGGTGGCGGGCATGACCGACGCCGAAACCGAATTTACCGCCGAGCTGTTCAAGGGCCTGGCCGGCAAGCATTCGCTGATGGTGGTTGAGCATGACATGGGCTTCGTCGGCTCGATTGCCGACCACGTCACCGTGCTGCATCAAGGCAGTGTATTGGCCGAAGGCTCGCTGAACGACGTGCAGGCCGACGAACGCGTAATCGAAGTGTATTTAGGGCGCTGACGCAACGGACTGATCGGCGCGCGGCGCGGAAATACCTGTCCAGACGCCCCGCGTCGCAACATTGCGATTACGCTGCAACCGACGAGAACACCAACCATGCTCCAGGTCGAAAAGCTTCATCAGTATTACGGCGGCAGCCACATTCTTCGTGGTCTGTCGTTTGATGTGAAGGTCGGTGAAGTCACCTGCCTGCTGGGCCGCAATGGCGTGGGCAAGACCACGCTGTTGCGTGTGCTGATGGGCTTGTTGCCGTCGAAGGAAGGCTCGGTGCAATGGGAAGGCAAGACCATCACCCAGTTCAAGACGCATCAGCGGGTGCATGCCGGGATTGCTTACGTGCCGCAAGGCCGGGAAATCTTCGGCCGGCTGACGGTCGAGGAAAACCTGTTGATGGGCCTGTCACGCTTTCCAGGCTCCGAAGCCAAGGAAGTGCCGGCATTTATCTACGAGCTGTTCCCGGTGCTGCTGCAGATGAAACATCGGCGTGGCGGCGATCTGTCCGGCGGTCAGCAGCAGCAATTAGCGATAGGCCGGGCACTGGCGAGTCGTCCACGCTTGCTGATTCTCGACGAACCCACCGAAGGTATTCAGCCCTCGGTGATCAAGGAAATCGGCGCAGTGATCAAAAAACTGGCCGAGCGCGGCGACATGGCGATTCTGCTGGTCGAGCAGTTCTACGACTTCGCGGCGGAACTGGCGGACCAATACCTGGTGATGTCACGGGGAGAAATCGTCCAGCAGGGCCGTGGCGAGAACATGGAGACGGACGGGGTTCGCGGTCTGGTGACTATTTAATTAATGCGCCAATCCGTTATCGTGCTGCACTCGACAAGCCAATGAAGACACCATGAATCTGCCTGCCAACACTGCCCTTTTCACCCCCAGCTGGCATGCCGAGCTGGAATTGGGTTATGGCCGTTTCGATGACAGCACACGCCCGACCCAACGTCGCCACAAAGGGCCCCTGCGGGTGCAAAAGCATCTGTATGCCGAAGGGCCGCAGGTGTGCCAGCACATCATCGTTCACCCTCCGGGCGGTATCGCCGGGGGAGACCGGCTGGATATTTCGGCCACCGTAGGTGCCGATGCCTGGGCACAACTGACCAGCCCCGGCGCAGCGAAATGGTATCGCGCCGCCAGCCCGGCCTTTCAGCAACTTGAACTGCACGTCCACCCCGGCGCGACACTGGAATGGCTGCCGCAGGAAACCATCGTCTTCAGCAATGCCCAAGCAGAACTCACCACCCGCATAGAACTGCACGGTGACGCGAAGCTATGCTACTGGGATGTAGTAGCACTGGGCCGTCCGGCCAGCGGCGAGCGTTTCGAGCAGGGGCATTTTCAGTCGCATCTGGATATCCGTCGCGACGGCACATTGCTCTGGCACGAACGGCAACGCATTATCGGTGGCGACGGGCTGCTGGACTCGCCCATCGGCCTGGACGGCAAAACGGTATTCGCCATCCTGCTACTGACCGGCGAAGTGAGCAGCGATCTGCTTGAAGCCTGTCGCTCACTGTCGATGCCCAACCCGGTGCGCGGTGATCTGACCCAATTGCCGGGCCTTGTAGTGGCTCGCTGCCTGGCAGACGAAGCGCTGCACGCCAGAGCCTGGCTTATAGAACTCTGGAAATACCTGCGCCCTGCCCTGCTGGGACGCGAGGCGGTAACGCCAAGAATCTGGAACACCTGATTGATGACTGGACGCTCTGCATTCCAGGCTACACCCTCGGCGCTGATACACTCAGCGTGATACATAAGTCCTGAAAAGCCCGAAAATCGGGGCTTTTAGCGCTTCTGCCCGCAGGCCGTGGGGGCGAACTTGTTCGCTCCCACGGCCTGCGGGCAGAACCCAAAACAGACTTATACATAACGATGAGGGCTCAAGCCTGGGAACGATCAACCACCGAATTTGAACAAACGGACCCCCCATGGACCTGACACCACGCGAAAAAGACAAGCTGCTGATATTCACCGCCGGACTGGTTGCCGAACGGCGTCTGGCGCGCGGCGTGAAGCTCAATTATCCGGAAGCCATGGCGTACATCTCTGCGGCACTGCTGGAAGGTGCGCGTGACGGGCAGACTGTCGCTGACCTCATGCACTACGGCACGACCCTGCTGACCCGCGATCAGGTCATGGAAGGCATTGCGGAGATGATCCCGGAGATTCAGGTGGAAGCCACCTTCCCGGACGGCACGAAACTGGTCACCGTGCATCAGCCGATTGCCTGAAGGAGTGATCATGCAAGACGTGATTCGCGATGCCCTGCCGGTCGATCTGCCAGGCATTCTGGCCATCTACAACGACGCAGTGCTCAACACCACGGCTATCTGGAATGAACAACCGGTCGACCTGGCCAACCGCCAGGCCTGGTACGCAGCTCGCCAGAGTCAGGCGTATCCAATTCTGGTGGCCGTCGACCACGCAGGCGAAGTGCTCGGCTACTCATCGTTTGGCGACTGGCGTCCCTTCGAAGGGTTTCGCCATACGGTGGAGCATTCGGTCTATGTTCGCGCAGACCAGCGCGGCAAGGGGCTGGGGCCGCGCCTGATGGCATCGCTGATCGAACGGGCCAGAGCCTGCGACAAGCACATGATGGTAGCCGCCATCGAAAGCGGCAACGCGGCCTCCATCGCCCTGCATGAACGCCTTGGCTTTCAGACCACCGGACAGATGCCGCAAGTCGGCACCAAGTTCGGCCGCTGGCTGGACCTGACCTTCATGCAACTGGATTTGTCGCCCGGTGTTCCGGCACCCGCGTCACAAGCACCCAAGCCCCTCTAGAGAGCACGCCATGAACCATGCACAACTGCGACGTGTTACCGCTGAAAGCTTCGCCCATTATCGCCATGGTCTGGCGCAGTTGCTGTTCGAAACGGTTCACGGCGGCGCATCGGTGGGGTTCATGGCTGATCTGGATATGCAGCAGGCGTACGCCTGGTGCGACGGCCTGAAGGCCGATATCGCCGCAGGCAGTCTGCTGCTGTGGGTGGTGGCCGAAGACGATAATGTGCTGGCCAGCGCGCAGTTGTCACTGTGCCAGAAGCCCAATGGGCTGAACCGCGCCGAAGTGCAGAAACTGATGGTGCTGCCCAGCGCCCGAGGTCGTGGTCTGGGCAGGCAACTGATGGACGAAGTCGAGCAGGTTGCAGTGAAACAAAAGCGCGGGCTGCTGCACCTGGACACCGAGGCGGGCTCGGTGGCTGAAGCGTTCTATAGTGCGCTGGCCTACACCCGCGTCGGCGAACTGCCAGGCTACTGCGCCACACCGGACGGTCGACTTCACCCGACCGCCATTTATTTCAAAACCTTGGGGCAACCGACATGATCCCTGGTCAATACCAGATCCAGCCCGGCGATATCGAACTCAACGCCGGACGCCGCACCCTCAGCCTGACGGTTGCCAACAGCGGCGACCGGCCGATTCAGGTGGGCTCGCATTTCCACTTTTTCGAAACCAATGACGCACTGACCTTTGATCGCGCCGCCAGCCGTGGCATGCGCCTGAATATTCCCGCCGGCACCGCAGTGCGCTTCGAACCGGGCCAGTCCCGTGAAGTCGAGCTGGTGGACCTGGCCGGATTGCGCAAGGTCTACGGCTTTGCCGGACGGGTAATGGGCGATCTGGATTGAAGCCTTTTTGAATATCGTACCGACGCTCCGTGGGAATGCAGTCGGTGACACGGAGCGTCACGGGATGCATGCCAACGCTGAGCATTGGCACAAGAATCAGTCAGGTTTGCGTACAACGATGCATAAGGAATCACCATGAAGATTTCCAGACAAGCCTATGCCGACATGTTCGGCCCCACCGTCGGCGACAAGGTTCGACTGGCGGATACCGAGCTGTGGATCGAGGTCGAAAAGGACTTCACCACCTATGGCGAAGAAGTGAAGTTCGGCGGTGGCAAGGTTATCCGTGACGGCATGGGCCAAGGCCAGCTAATGGCCGCCGACGTCGTCGACACGCTGATCACCAATGCTCTGATCATCGACCATTGGGGCATCGTCAAAGCGGATGTCGGCATCAAGAATGGGCGCATCGCAGCCATCGGCAAGGCCGGTAACCCGGACATCCAGCCAGACGTGACCATTGCGGTCGGCGCGGCCACCGAAGTCATTGCCGGTGAAGGCATGATCCTCACCGCTGGCGGCGTCGACACGCACATTCACTTTATCTGCCCACAGCAGATCGAAGAAGCGCTAATGAGCGGCGTGACCACCATGATCGGCGGCGGCACCGGCCCTGCCACTGGCACCAACGCAACCACAGTCACGCCCGGTCCTTGGCACATGGCGCGCATGCTCCAGGCCTCGGATTCGTTTCCGATGAACATCGGCTTCACCGGCAAGGGCAACGTCAGCCTGCCCGGTCCGCTGATCGAGCAGGTCAAGGCGGGCGCTATCGGTCTGAAACTGCACGAGGACTGGGGCACCACGCCAGCAGCCATAGACAACTGCCTGAGCGTTGCCGACGAATACGACGTGCAGGTCGCGATTCACAGCGACACGCTGAATGAGTCAGGTTTCGTCGAAACCACCCTCGCCGCGTTCAAGAACCGCACCATCCACACTTATCACACCGAAGGTGCCGGTGGCGGTCACGCGCCGGACATCATCAAGGCCTGTGGTTCGCCGAACGTGCTGCCGAGCTCGACCAACCCGACGCGCCCGTTCACCCGCAACACCATCGACGAGCACCTGGACATGCTCATGGTCTGCCACCACCTGGACCCGAGCATCGCCGAAGACGTGGCCTTCGCAGAAAGCCGCATCCGCCGCGAGACCATCGCCGCCGAGGATATCCTTCACGACCTGGGCGCTTTTTCCATGCTCAGTTCCGACAGCCAGGCCATGGGCCGGGTTGGCGAAGTGATCATGCGCACCTGGCAAACCGCCGACAAGATGAAGAAACAGCGTGGGCCACTGCCGCAGGATGGCCCGGGCAACGACAACTTCCGCGCCAAGCGTTACATCGCCAAATACACCATCAATCCGGCGATCACCCACGGCATCAGCCATGAAGTGGGCTCGATCGAAGTCGGCAAGTGGGCGGATCTGGTGCTGTGGCGGCCAGCGTTCTTTGGCGTCAAACCGACCCTGATCCTCAAGGGCGGGGCCATCGCCGCCAGCCTGATGGGCGACGCCAACGCTTCGATCCCGACCCCGCAACCGGTTCATTACCGCCCCATGTTCGCAAGCTTCGGCAGCTCGCTGCACGCCACCAGCCTGACCTTCATCAGCCAGGCAGCGTTCGACGCCGGCGTACCGGAGTCACTGGGCCTGAAGAAGCAGATCGGTGTCGTCAAAGGCTGCCGTACCGTGCAGAAGAAAGACCTGATCCACAACGATTACCTGCCAGACATCGAAGTCGACCCGCAGACCTATCAGGTCAAGGCCGACGGGGTGTTGCTGTGGTGCGAGCCTGCGGACGTGCTGCCGATGGCGCAGCGGTATTTTCTGTTTTGAATCAGCAAGGGCCTTCGCTTTCAGAAGGCCCTTCAATATTTATTGCTCGGTTTATTCTTTGAGGCTAAGCAACTCGTTGAGTTTGGCTCTGAACCAGGACTTCAGATGAAAATCAGCGGTTTCCTCAATCTTTTTACCGCTCTTGAAAAAGATGACGGTTGGTGTAACGGTGACATTGTAGTTTTGGGCGGTCGCTGGGCTAGTGTCCACCGGCACACGAAGCATGACGACCCTCCCGGCAAACTCAGGCGCTAGCTCATCGAGAATTGCCCCAGTCCGTGTACTGTTGTTCGCTTCACCGTGGTCATTAACGCCGGGGTTGCTGAATTCCAACACCACCAACGGGCTGATTGCAGTCCATTGGGAACTGAAGTCCGCATCGTTCTTGACGACCCGGACCCGGGCCGCTTTGTTCTGGTAATTCAGAAGTGTTTCTTTAGATTCCAATATTTTCAGCGACTGCAGCGTATCGTTGATAGCGTCCAGTACCCCCAGATCCTGGGGGGTGCCGGTGCCCTGCAATGCTCGCTGCAATGGGAGAAAAACGCTCAGTTTTCCTGTCGCTACGTCGTCGAGCTTGCTGACTTTTCCATCGGCCAGTGTCTGCTGGGCACGCGTTACACGCTCTTCGACAAAAGCTGTGAGTTCTGTGTTCGACATGGTCATTCTCCCATTACGAAGCGGGTAGCAATTCATCCAGGATTTGCGTCATCCGTTCTTTGGTTTGCTGGCCGACAAGGTCTTCCCTTGCCCTTGCGCCAGCCTTGAAGAAAACCATCGTCGGACCATGATTTATCTGATATTGAGTCGAAGTCACGGGGTTCGAAGAGTCTTGGAGATGCGAATCCAGTTCGATCTCGACCCTGACCAAGCTGACTTTTCCGGCATATTTCTCTTCCAGCGCATTAAAAATGGTATCCATTCTGGCGCTGGCGTTATCCTCGCCTCGCTTGTTTACCTTCCCTTTCGTCGAGAATTCCACCACCACGAGCTTTTGGTTGCTCGCCTCAATGAAATCCTTCTGAAAGGTCGAATCAGTAACTGTCATGACACTCATGCTCAGGGCCTCCATTCGATTAACCTGCCGAATGAACATAGGCCCCATAGAAATCAGCGTCTACTGACAGAAATGACAGTAAACACTCTGTTTGTCGTGCTCTGTAAAGGCGATAATATGCGCCATCTTTCGTCACGCCTCTCCAGCAAGGTACTCGGCCATGCGCCTTTCCGAATTCATCGTTATTCATGTGGATCGCATCGTCGATGAATGGGAAGCCTTCGCCAGAACCCTGAAACCTGCGGCAGAAACGATGACCAAGGCCGAGTTGCGGGATCATGCCAGGTCGATTTTGCTCGCCGCCGCACGGGACATGAAAACCGCGCAGAGCAAAAGCGAGGAGATTGCCAAGGCCAGAGGCGAAGAGCTGAACAAGACGCCAAGCCTGGATGAAGCAGCCAGCAGCCATGGCGAGTTGCGCCATGAGGTCGGTTTTGATCTGGTGCAGATGACGTCGGAGTTTCGCCATCTGCGCGCCAGCGTCATCCGCCTCTGGGTAGAAAGCCTGACAGCGCCGCAATTGGCTGATTTTCAGGACGTGATTCGCTTCAACGAAGCCATCGACGAGGCGCTTGCCGAATCCACCGCAGCCTATGCGGAACGGGTTGGCCGCTCACGGGATATCTTTCTTGCCATTCTCGGTCATGACCTGCGTGCACCGCTGCAGGCCGTCAGCATGTCCACCGAGTTGCTGGCCCGCAAAATAATGCTGGACGAAAAGACCCAGTCTTATGTTTCACGCATCCAGACCAGCACCCGCCATATGGGCTCGATGGTCAGCGATCTGCTGGAGTTCGTGCGCAGCCGCCTGGGCGCCGGGCTGCCGGTGGAACGCAAATACATGGACCTGGCCAGCGCCTGTCGCGAGGCGATCGAAGAAGCCTGTGCAGGGCGACCGGACTCTGCTCCGGTGCTGAACATAGAAGGCAACACCAAGGGCCACTGGGATGCCGGGCGGATCAGCCAGATGCTGCAGAACCTGATCGGCAATGCCCTGCAGCATGGTGCGGCCAGCCACGAGATAACGGTGACAGTCACGGGCGCCGAGAAAGCCGTGATATTGGTGGTACACAACGAAGGCAAACCGATTGCCGAAGACGCTATCGGGACGATTTTCGATCCGCTGGTGCGCAGCACCGAGGAAAACAGCGAAACACGCGGCACGTCGACCAGCCTGGGCCTGGGCCTGTTCATCGTCAAGGAAGTGGTCAACGCCCACGGCGGCAGCATCACTGTGACCTCGACCATTGGTGAGGGCACGACCTTCAATGTGGTGCTGCCGAAAAACTGACCGGGGCTGACTGCCTGCTGATACGGGTGCCGCATCAGCCCAGGCAGAAAAGACCGAGTCGCAAGACTGCTCCGCTCAACCCTTCCACTGCGCACGGGGATCGAACGAAGAACTGTCTGCCAGTTTCTGCCAGAGCGCCCGCGTAGCCTCGTCGGTGTGCTTGGGCACGACGATTTTCAACTGGGCATAAAGGTCGCCCCGCTCGCCGCTCTTGTTCATCAAGCCGTTACCCTTGATCCGCAGGCGCTGACCGTTCTGACTGTCCGGGCGGATGGTCAGGTTGATCCTGCTGGTCAGCGTCGGCACGGCGACCTTGGTGCCCAGCACGGCTTCCCAGGGGGCCAGCGGCACGGTGATGACCAGATCATGGCCTTCGACCTCGAACAGCGGGTGCGGAGCCAGGCGAATGATCAGGTACAGATCGCCATTGGCACCACCGCCTACGCCCGGCGCGCCCTGCCCCTTGAGGCGAATACGCTCGCCATCGACGACGCCCGCGGGAATCTTCACGTTCAGGGTCTTGGTGATATCACTCATGCGCTGCCCGTTGGGGCTGTGCTGCGGCACCTTGAAGCTGACCTGCTTGGATTCCCCCGACAGGGTTTCTTCGAGAAACACCGCCAGTTCCATCTCCACGTCCTGCCCGGTACGCCCCGGGTTGCGGGTACGCCCGCCCTGCTGCGGCCGGCCGCCGAAAATGGAGCTGAAAAACTCTGAAAAGTCTGCCGTTTCCTCGAATCCGCCAGCGCCTGCGCCAGCCCGGCTTTGCCAGCCTGGCGGGGTCTGGAACGGGCGACCCTGCCGACCGTACTTGCGCAGTTCATCGTACTCGGCGCGCTTGTCAGGGCTGCTGAGCACCTCATAGGCTTCGGACGCTTCCTTGAACTTGTCTTCGGCGCCTGCTTCCTTGCTGACGTCAGGGTGATACTTGCGCGCCAGTTTGCGATAGGCGGTCTTGATCGCCTTGTCGTCCGCAGTCGGCTCAACGTCAAGTATCTTGTAGTAGTCTTTGAAATCCATGTAACGATCACCCATCCGAATTATCCGGCAAAGCCAGATACGCTGGCGTCACGCGCCCAGCTCCCTCTGTTCACGAGGTATCTGGATTACCTAACGTCGAAAATATATAGATAGCCGGCCGTCTTTGCAGACGGGTCGATAGCTCGACAACATCGTGTTCGACAGCCAGGTCTACCGAGAATCCCTTCAAGATTGGGGGTAATGGGCTTCAGTTCAAGCCTTGACGGTAAATACAGCCAGGTAAATATAAGCGACGTGTCGCGCTACGCAATTGTCGCGCGCTGACATAAACTGCGCGGCCGTTTTTTGACTGGAACGTAAAAGACATGAATGACCAATCCCCGGCCCGTGCCTGCGGCATCGATTTCGGCACGTCCAACTCCACCGTCGGCTGGCAACGACCCGGCGTGGAATCGTTGATCGCGCTGGAGGACGACAAGATTACTCTACCGTCGGTGGTGTTCTTCAATATGGAGGAACGCCGTCCGGTGTATGGCCGCCTGGCGCTGCACGAGTATCTGGAAGGTTATGAAGGCCGCCTGATGCGCTCGCTCAAGAGTCTGCTGGGCTCAAAGCTGATCAAGCATGACACCAGCGTGCTGGGCACGGCGATGCCGTTCAAGGATTTGCTGGCCCTGTTTATCGGCGAGCTGAAAAAACGCGCCGAGCACACGGCCGGACGCGAGTTCGAGCAAGTGGTACTGGGCCGCCCGGTGCATTTCGTCGATGACGATGCACAGGCCGATCAGGAAGCCGAAGACACTCTGGCCGAGGTGGCCCGCAAGATCGGCTTCAAGGACGTGTCGTTCCAGTTCGAACCTATTGCTGCGGCATTCGACTACGAGTCCACCATCAAAGACGAAGAGCTGGTACTGATTGTCGACATCGGCGGCGGTACGTCGGACTTCTCGCTAGTGCGCCTGTCACCCGAGCGACGCCAGCACGATGATCGCCAACAGGACATTCTTGCCACGGGCGGCGTGCACATTGGCGGCACCGACTTCGACAAGCAGTTGAGCCTGCAAGGCGTGATGCCGCTGTTCGGTTACGGCAGCCGCATGAAAAGCGGCGCCTATATGCCGACCAGCCACCACATGAACCTGGCGACCTGGCACACCATCAATGCGGTGTACTCGCAAAAGTCGCAGCTGGCGCTGGGCAGCATGCGTTACGACATCGAAGACACCGGTGGCATCGACCGTCTGTTCAAGCTGATCGAACAGCGCGCCGGGCACTGGCTGGCCATGGAAGTGGAAGAAACCAAGATCCAGCTGACCCACGCTGAAAACCGCCATCTGCCAATGGACCGGGTGGAAGCAGGATTGAGTGTGGACCTGAGCCGGGTGATGTTCGAAGCAGCGATCGACGCTCAGCTTGAGCGTGTGCGCAACAGCGTGACGAAATTGCTGAGCGACGCGGGCGTGAGTGTCGAACAGGTCAACACGGTATTCTTCACGGGTGGCTCGAGCGGCATCCCCGCCCTGCGCAACAGCGTCTCGGCCATGCTGCCCAACGCGCGCCACGTCGAAGGCAACATCTTCGGCAGCATCGGCAGCGGCCTGGCGATTGAAGCGAAGAAGCGTTACGGCTAGTCATGCGCCTAGCGTGGGAATGCCCTTCGTGATGCTCCGCGTCAAAGATCGCTGATCTTGTGGGAGTGTTTCGAGCCATGTGGATGCTCTGCAGCACCGCAGACGTAGAGCGTCCAGAACTGCATGCCAACGCGGTGAACTGGCACGATAGGCGTTCTTTCAGACGCCTATCTAAGCAAGCGCCCTAGACCAACCCTTCCTTCTGCAGTTCGCTCTTCAAATACGCATAGTAAATCGGTCCTGCCACCACCCCCGGCAGGCCGAATGCGGCTTCGAACAACAGCATCGCCAGCAGCAACTCCCACGACTTGGCATTGATCTGCCCGCCGACGATGCGTGCATTGAGGAAATACTCGACCTTGTGAATCACGATCAGGTAACCCAGCGCAGCCAGCGCTACCCAGATCGAGATCGACATGCCGACAATGAAAATCAGCGTGTTCGACATCAGGTTGCCCACCACCGGCAGCAGGCCGAGCAGGAAGGTCATGATGATCAGGGTCTTGGTCAGCGGCAGGTGAATCCCGCACAACGGCAGGACGATGGCCAGGAATACCGAAGTAAACGCCGTGTTGAGCAGGGAAATCTTGATCTGGGCAAAAACGATATTGCGAAATGCCCGGCTGACCAGATACAGACGATCGAACAGTGCGGACGCCAGCGGCTTGCGCGCATGGACATCGGAAATACGCTGCAAGGCGATGATCGCGCCCAGCACCATGCCGATCAGCATGGTGACGAACATGTGTGCCGCGCCCTTGCCGATCAACTGCAACTCGCCGACATGTTTCTGCAGCCACTGCCCAAGGGAAACCTGAAACTCCGCCGCACTGGCAGGCAGATAGGCATCAATGAACGGCGGTAGCTGACCCCGCGCGCGATCCACCAGGGTCATGAACTTGTCCAGCGAGGCCCCGGGGTTTTCGGCTTCGTGCAGCACAAAGCTGATCACACCGGCAAAAATCAGTGTCAGCAGGCTGACCACCACAGTACCCAGTAGCGCTACCGCCAGCCAGCGGGCGCGTTCGCCGGAAATCAGGCGCTGCAACTTGGGGGTCAGCATGTTGACCAGTTCGAACACCAACAGTCCGGCCAGCAGGCTGGGCAGCAACTTGAATGGCAACACCAATAACAGACCGCCAAATACAAGAATCCAGCTGGCTATTAACACCTGACGCGCAGAAAACGTTGGCATAGACCCTCAACGGGCAACACAAGGAAGGTGGGCAGTCTGCCAGCCTTCTCAGTCGAGAACCAGTGATCCGAAAGCCGGAAAAAGTGCGGAGCAATCATCTGCCCGATGATCGGCTCGATAACGGCGCCAAAGTGCAGTGTTTACTGCACCCGCGCGCCTAGTCTGTAGCGATGGCTCTGACCGGAAAATTATTTCTTCTTGAGACAATCACTCATGAAACTCTTGCGAGCATCGCCCTTGAGTGCCTGAGTGCTGGCAGTCGCATTGCAGGTCTTCATCTTGTCCTGCTGGGTCGCTGCCGGCGCTGGTGCGGCTTTCAGGCAAGTGCTCATGAATGCCTTGCGCTCGTCGCCCTTCAGCGATTTGGCGCTGGCGTCGGCATTACAGGTGGTCATTTTGTTCTGCTGCGCAGTCGCCGCGAACCCCTGAGCAGACAGCATCAAGCCAACGAGCAATAAAGGAATACCGAGCTTCTTCATCGATCCACTCTCCAGAACCACTGCACCGGACGGCGCAGGCTGAGGTTAAGTGTAGTCAGATGTTGCGACCCATGACGGGGCAAACCGTATCGCTGCTGGCATTCTCGAACAACAGGCGGATAATTACGCCTCGCTTTAACGATGACTCCCTCATGCAATACGCTTTTCCACTGATTACCGTCCTTATCTGGGCGATCAACACGGCCGTCACCAAGGCGTCTGCCGGAGTGATCTTTCCGGCTGAAATAGGCTTTTATCGCTGGGCGCTGGCCGGCTTGCTGTTCACGCCCTTCATGCTCAGGCCTGTCTGGGCAAATCGCGCCACGATCAAACCGGTGCTGGGCAAAATTTTCATTCTTGCCGTGCTCGGTACAGCGATGTATCAAAGCCTGGCGTACTTCGCAGCAAGCCTGACGACTGCCACCAACATGGGGATCATTCAGTCGCTGGTGCCCATGATGGCGCTGGGGCTGTCGATAGCCTGCCTCGGTAATCGCCTGACCTGTGGCGCGCTGCTGGGCGCTGTGCTGTCGTTTGTGGGAGTGGTAGTCGTGGTGTCGGCGGGCAATCCCGCGGAGCTGATCGAGCATGGCGTCAATCGGGGCGATGCGATGGTGCTGGTGGCCGCGGCGTCGTATGCGGTCTACAGCACGCTATTGAAGAAGTGGCAGTTGTGCCTGCCGCCCCTGCAATTGCTTTACGTGCAGATTCTACTGGCGCTTATCGTGTTGCTGCCGCCCTTTATCCTGTCGGCAAAAACCGGCTTGAATGCCAGCAACATTCCGATGGTGCTGTATGCAGCCATTCCAACGTCGATGCTCGCGCCCTGGCTGTGGATGACCTCGATCATGCGTCTGGGCCCCAGCCGCACAACGCTGTTCTTCAACCTGATGCCGATCGCCACGGCATTGATTGCCGCGGCGACGCTGGGCGAACAGCTGGCGCTCTATCACCTGTTCGGCGGAGCGCTGACCCTTTGCGGCGTCATCCTTGCAGAACGCTGGACGACCCCGCTGCGGTCAGGTGCGAATTAGACAGTCGCGCTGCCTTCGCTGCCTTCCAGGCTGTGAATCGACACGTCGGTGATGCCGGCGGCAAGAGGCAGGCCGGCTTCACCCAATGGAAGCTCGTCCAGTTCTACGTGATGCTTGAGCGCCAGTTCGTGCACCACTTCAATGATAGGCACGTCCAGATTCTCGATAATGTCTACGTGGTGCTCGCCGAGCAGGGTGTACTCGATCTCATACAGTTCTTTATCGCTCATCGCATCTTCCTGGCCGTCACAGAGGAGGCTGATTAACGAACTACGGTCCGACAACCGATGACCGAGCCCAAGGCTGAGCAAAACGCTCAACCATGCCATCAGATTGACCTCAGCCTTTCGGGAACGTGCGAGGAATATTCAAAGCGCTTTTCATGCCCGAGCGTCATGGCGTTCGGGCATTCAGCAGCGGCATCAGGGTGGATGCAAGGTACTGCCTCATCGCCATCTTTTTTTCGAACTCTTGGACCCCTCCCGGCTCCAAGGCATACCGGGCCAAAACCGGCTCTGACATGTGGAGCAACAACGATGTACAAAAAACTCTTCGCGGCGACCTTTGTATTGGCGACGATGGCTGGCTGCAGCAACACAACCGTGCAGAACCCGGTGGACTACGTCACTTATCGCAACGAGCCGCTGGTCAAGCAGGTCGAGAACGGCATGACGCGCCAGCAGGTCCTGACCATCGGCGGTGAACCGTCGAGCACCATCGAGCGCAAGGTCAACCCGGGCACTTGCAACAACTACGTCATGAACAAGGACGGCCACAAACAGGTTTACCACGTCAGCTTCAACAGCGACGGCCGTGTGACCAATAAAGGTTTCATGACTTGCGAACAACGCGAGAAGAACGAAAAAGCGATGTAATCAAAACGCAGGCACAAACAAAAAGCCCGAGGCATGAATGCCTCGGGCTTTCTGTTGAATGCTTCTTTTAGAAAACCAGCTTGAACAGGGCGATAACCACGACCAGGCCGATCAGAAAGATGATGCCAACGGTGCTTCCCAGGAACTTGAGCATTGTGTATCTCCACGATTTATTTGGGTCTCAAGGTTGGGACCGCGAGGCTCAGCACTCGTTTCTTATATTTTTACATTCAGTCACAACCGCCCGCACTGGCGAAAATCCGATAAAACTTTTTCCCTCCCCCAGCACTCACAACCCTTGCTGATCCTGCCGGGCAATACACAGAGCGAGACAGCAAAACCTGATGAGTCCTGGAGATAAATGATGAATTCTGCACCGCAATCACAGCTTTCCGATGTAAATACTCTGCGCCAACGCGCACGCCAGAACGTTGAGGATGGTGCTGTGACTCAAGGCTACAGCGCTGACCGCGAAACGGTCCTGCGCCTGCTCAATGAATCGCTGGCTACCGAGCTGGTCTGTGTGCTGCGCTACAAGCGCCACTACTACATGGCGTCCGGCATCAAGGCGAGCGTGGCGGCAGCCGAGTTTCTGGAGCACGCTGAACAGGAAGCACAGCACGCCGACAAGCTGGCCGAGCGTATCGTGCAACTGGGCGGCGAGCCGGAATTCAACCCGGACCTGCTGTCGAAGAACTCCCACGCACAATACGTTGCGGGCAATACGCTGAAAGAAATGGTCTACGAAGACTTGGTTGCCGAGCGCATCGCGGTCGACAGCTATCGCGAGATCATTCAGTACATCGGTGACAGCGATCCGACCACCCGCCGCATTTTTGAAGAGATTCTTGCTCAGGAAGAAGAGCACGCAGACGACATGTCGGACATCCTCGAAGGCCTGTAAGCGGCGACAAGTGAAAAGCCAGGACCTGTGTCCTGGCTTTTTTTGTGGGCAACTGGAATGCGTGATCGACGCACGACTATCGTTCCCTGTGCTCCCTTGCATGCCGATCGTGACGCTCTGCGTCACAAACCTGCATAGCACCGTGCATCAAGACCGGACGCGGAGCGTCGCACGATATTAGAGATTATCGTTCCGCTCGTTCCAGCGTCGGAATGCATTGCGTGATGCTCTGCGTCACAGATCTGCATCGCACCGCTGATCCTTGAGCGTGCAATCACTTCACCGTCTTCGGCGCCTTGCCGGTGCGCATCTGCTCCAGCAGCGGGCCACACTGATTGGGCTCGCTGTCACCAGTGGCGACCAGCGCCAGCAAGCCGGCAACAGGACCTACGGTTGCACCGAGCAGGACCATGCCGGCTCCGCGCAGCAATAACGGGCCGGACTGCACGCCTGCGTTGGGCTTGGCGAACGGGCCGTTGACGTACAGTGGCGAGCGCAGCGAGAACACGCGGAAGCCCTTGGACTCCGGGTTGACCTGCAGGTCCAGTTGCTCGGTCTTCATGTTCGCGGTGCCGTTGATGTAGATAATGGCGTTCTCGGTATCGAAGACAAACAGCCGACTGGTCGCCAGCCCGTCCTTGATGCCGAAGTCCGAGGCCGCGCAATTGATCTTCACGTCCTTGTCGCCGAACAGCTTGCCGACCACGTAATTGCCCACGTTGAGCCCGGCAATTTCCATCAGGCCACGACTGATCGCGCCGTCGTTCACCAGCATCTTCATTTCGCCATTGGCAGTCCCCAGCAAGGCTGCGACCGAGTTGCCGCGCCCACTGATGTCGGCATCGCCGTTCAGCTCACCGAAGCTGGTTTTCATCGGTTCGAAGGTCGGGAACAGCTGCTTGAGCTTGAAATTACGCGCCGACAGTTTTGCCCGGCCCTGCATCGGTTTGTTTTGCCCGTTCAGGCGAATATCCGCGTCCAGCTTGCCGCCTGCCACACCAAAACGCAGCGGCTCGAGGCTCAACTGACCATCGTCGAGAACCAGATGGGTGTAGAGGTCGGTGAACGGCAGGTCCGGGCTCTGCACGATGCGCTTGCCGGTGAACTCCACGTCGGCGTCCATCGCCCGCCAGCGATCAGTCTGAAACTCTTCTACCGGCAGAACCTTGCCCGAAGGCTGCTTGCTCTCGCCACCGCGCTTCTTCTGCGCGGCATTGGAGTCCGCACCGATCAGCGGCGCGAGGTCACTGAACAGCAATTGGTTGGAGACCAGCACGCCACTCAGCTTGGGCCGAGGCTGACTGGCGACGAAGCCCAGATCACCATGGATATCGCTGTTGCCGATCTTGCCGTTGAAGCCTTCGTAACGGAAGCTGGCGCCGGCCGGATCATGCAGTTTGGCGATCAGGCGGCCATCGGTGGAGTACGCCGGAGAATCCGGCAGGGTCACGCCAGTCAGAGGGTACAGATTGCTCAGGCTCGCGCCGGAAAGCTTGAGGCGTAGATCCAGCGCGCCCAGGTTCTGTGGGTCGGTCAGGGTCCCGGCGATCACCGCATGGGTGTCACCGACTTTCACGTCAGCCTGTACCGGAAACGGCTGACTGGCGTCCTTGAGCGCGAGCAGACCGCCCACCTTGCCGGTGCCGCTCAGTTTCTGACCGTGGTACTGGCCGGTGACCGCCAGACCGAATGCGTAGTCCTGCGGCACTGCGCCCTTTTCCTGAGCCTTTTGCGCTTCCTTGCTGCCGACGATTTCACTGAACGGGATCGGCTTGCCGAGCAAGTCGATCACGACATCCAGATTGGCATTCAGTGTCTGGTCATTGAAACTCACCAGTCCCTTGTCGAACTTGATCGCGCCGATGTCCATCACCCATTTGGAGGGCTCGGCATTCGGGTCGGACTTGGGCAGATCGAAGACCCAGTTGGCGCGACCATCGGCCAGGCGCTCCAGCCTGGCCTCGGGGCCGGTCAGGTCGATGCGCGGGATAACCACTTGCTGAGCCAGCAGTGGCAACAGCGACAGACGAAACTCAACGTGCTTGAGAATGACCATCTGCGGGTTTTTCGACCACTCGGGATTACCTAGTGTCAGGTCATCGGCCACGAAGTGCGGCGACGGCACCCAGGCGCGCCAGCCACCGAGTTCGGGCTCGCGCGTCCAGCGCACGTCCAGGTCACCATTAATGGCGAACGGGCGATGCAGCGCTTCGCTGACTTTCTCATTGAGGGTGGGTTTGATGCGGTTCCAGTCGAAAGTGACAATCACAATGACCAATATAGCCAGCACCACCAGTAACGTGGCACCTGTCCAGGCGAAAATCTTGCGGCTGCGCGTCATGCGTGACTCTCCAGAAAACAGCGCTCCGACCCTGGCGCGCTGAGTACGACATGAATGTTCGACTGACAAACGCGCCGAGGGTTTGATTTGAATACGAAATCGCTCCAAAGGCCAGCACCTGTATTGCAACGGACGTTGAAGCGACTAACTGAAAACCCTTTCGACGCAGCTAAAGCGCATTTGCTAAAGTGCAACCCAGCCTAATCCAAGAATCGTTTGAGCCATGCTGCCCCGCGCCGAACAGAAACAACAGACCCGAAGAGCCTTGCTTGATGCTGCCCATCAGTTGATGGAAAGCGGGCGCGGCTTCGGCAGCCTGAGCCTGCGGGAAGTGGCGCGCACGGCGGGCATCGTGCCGACCGGGTTTTACCGTCACTTCGAAGACATGGACCAGTTGGGCCTTGCGCTGGTGAGTGAGGTCGGCCAGACCTTCCGCGAAACCATCCGGCTGGTGCGCCATAACGAATTCGCCATGGGCGGGCTGATTCGTGCGTCGGTGAAGATATTCCTCGAACGTGTGGCGGCCAACCGGTCGCAGTTCCTGTTTCTGGCGCGCGAACAATACGGCGGCTCCTTGAAGGTGCGTCAGGCGCTTGGCGCATTGCGCGAAGGCATCAGCGCCGACCTGACGGCGGACCTGGCAAAAATGCCCAAATGGCAGCACCTGAACGCTGACGCGTTGTCGATCATCGCCGACCTGGTGGTCAAAAGTGTGTTCGCCATGCTGCCGGAACTGATAGACCCTCCACCCGCTTCGCTTGCACCGCACCTGACACCTCAGGCCAAGATTACCCAGCAGCTGCGCTTCATCTTTATTGGTGCACGGCACTGGCGTGGGCTTGGTAGTCACGATTGAGCGTCAGTTGAAGTCAACGAGCGCACCAAAATAGATCAGTTTTTTAGTTGCGCACCATTAACGACCATAACAAGGCCATACCCAACTAAAATCAGCGGCCTCCGCCAGCAATTTCTTACAGCCTGCACTGTTGGCAAGCCCCTTGCTCTGATTTGAAGCATCGCAATTGGCTGGAAGCTATCTGATGCTGGTGATTCACAACCGAATCGAACCTCAGGCCGAATGGGCCGCCGAGCTGCATTTGAATTTCGAGGCACGCAGCAAGAGCCGCCTACGCTGCTTCAGTGCGGAAAACGAAGACGTTGGCCTGTTTCTGCAACGCGGTCAATCGCCCTTGCGCGATGGCGAGTTTCTGCAGGCCGAAGATGGCCGCGTGGTACGTGTCTGCGCACGCCCGGAAAAGCTGATGCACGTTACTTGCAGCAGTACCTTCGAACTGACCCGCGCAGCCTATCATCTCGGCAATCGTCACGTAGCCCTGCAAGTCGGCGACGGCTGGTTGCGCCTGCTCGATGACTACGTGCTCAAGGCCATGCTTGATCAACTTGGTGCCACCGTTGAAACCATCGAAGCGCCGTTCCAGCCGGAACATGGTGCCTATGGCGGCGGGCATCACCACTCGCGTGCAGGCGAAGAGGATTTCAACTATCCGCCCCGCATGCACCAGTTCGGCGTGCGCAAGTGAACAGCGCCTGGGCGCTTTTGCGTCTGGCCAGCCCGCAGCTGCCGATTGGCGGCTACAGCTATTCACAAGGGCTGGAAATGGCCGTGGAGCAGTCCATCGTAGTGGACCCGCAGACTGCAGGGCGCTGGATCAGCGATCAGCTGTTGCTCAATCTCGCTCGCTTTGAGGCACCCTTGCTGCTGGCCCATTGTGAAGCAGCGTCAGCGGGTGACTGGGGCCAACTGCTGCAAGTCAGCGAGCAACACCGCGCCAGCCGCGAAACGCGCGAGCTGCATCAGGAAAGCCGCCAGATGGGTTATTCCTTGCAACAATTGCTCAATGGCCTGCCTGAGCTGGATCGCGATGCACGCCACTTTCTTGAACAGACTGCAGAGCCGCACCTGGCCCTGGGCTGGGCGCTGGCCGCACGTGCCTGGCAGATCAGCCCGCAAGACGCGCTGGCCGCATGGCTGTGGAGCTGGCTGGAAAACCAGCTGGCCGTGCTGATGAAAACCCTGCCGCTCGGCCAGCAAGCTGCGCAACGCCTGACCAGCGAGCTGTTGCCGTTACTGCAGCAAGCGCAGGTCAATGCGACTCGACAAGATACCCACCATGCTGGCAGCGCGGCCTTCGGCCTGTCCCTGGCGAGCATGGCGCATGAACGTCAATACAGCCGGTTATTCCGGTCCTGATCAGTATTTATGGAGAACTCAATGAACAGCCAACCTCTGCGCGTCGGCATCGGTGGCCCGGTAGGGTCCGGCAAGACAGCTCTGACCCTGGCGCTGTGCCTGGCATTGCGCGACCGCTATAACCTGGCGGTCGTGACCAACGATATCTATACCCGCGAAGACGCTGACTTTCTGGTGCGCAACGAGGCACTGGCCCCTGAGCGCATCATCGGTGTTGAAACCGGTGGCTGCCCGCACACCGCCATTCGTGAAGACGCGTCGATCAACCTGGAGGCGGTTGACCAGCTCAATCGCCGCTTTGAAGGCCTGGACCTGATCATTGTCGAATCAGGTGGCGATAATCTTTCCGCAACGTTCAGCCCGGAGCTTTCCGACCTGACGATTTACGTGATCGACGTATCGGCAGGCGACAAACTGCCTCGCAAAGGCGGCCCGGGTATCTGCAAGTCCGATCTGCTGGTGATCAACAAGATAGACCTCGCACCGCTGGTCGGCGCGTCACTGGAAATGATGGACAGCGACACGCGCAGGATGCGCGGCGAAAAGCCATTCGTGTTCAGCAACCAGAAAACCGGTCAGGGTCTGGAGCAGATTATTGCCTTTATTGAGCGCCAGGGTCTGCTGACTGCAGCCGCCTGAATTCACAACCAAAAGGAACCCGTCGATGAACTACAAAAAAGCCCTTGGCGCCCTCGCGCTGCTGCTGATCCCGACTCTGGCGCTGGCCCACCCCGGTCATGGCGATAACGGCCTGATAGCGGGTATCAGCCACCCGATTGGCGGTCTGGATCATTTGCTGGCGATGCTTGCCGTCGGCTTGTGGGCCGCACAACAGCAAGGTTCCGCACGCTGGGCACTGCCCTGCACCTTCGTCGGCACCATGCTGATCGGTGGCGTGCTGGGCTTTGAAGGTCTGAATCTGCCAGCGCTGGAAAGCGGCATTGCAGGGTCGGTACTGGCGCTGGGTCTGGCTGTGGCGCTGGCAGTGCGTCCGCCCTTGGCACTGGCCGTTGCAGCGACAGCCCTGTTCGCTTTGTTCCACGGTGTAGCGCATGGCCTTGAGCTTCCGGAGATGTCCAGCCCATGGGCTTACGCAGCAGGCTTCGTAGCAGCGACTGCAGCCTTGCATGCGGCAGGTTATGCCGTGGTTCGCGTATTGCCTCAGGCGGCAGCACCGCTGGTGCGCATCGCAGGTGCAGCCTCTGCGGCAACGGGTGTGTGGTTGCTGGCGGGCTGATCGAATTTCCGGCTGATCGTGCCCACTTGGCCTGGAAAAATCAGCCGGGGACGATCAGCGGGAAAGCGCAGGAATGCGGTACAGGTAGAGCAGCACTGCGCTGGCAAACGCCAGCAGGCAGACCGGCAAAGGTTGCAAGCCGAACAGCACCGCGATGGCAGCGATCCAGGCGGGCAGCCCGGCAGCGAGAAAGGCCAGCCGGCGAACGGCAGCCAGTTTGAGCCATGCTGCCGGCTCTTCCGGCGTGTCGAGTGCGGCCTGGGTAGCCGTCAACGCACGCTTGTAAGCCCCGAAGGGCTTCAGGCTGACGAACATCGAGCCTATCCCGGCAATGAATAGCGGTATCGCCAACACAGGAATGAGCGGCTCGCTGGCACCGAAAAACACGCAGACCACCAGCAATGGCGCCAATGTCAGACCCAGTTGACGCCACCAAGCCATTTCCAGCTTTTGACGCACCTCGCTGCGTGTCACGCGGGGCCGACCTCGCTTTGATGCTCGTTACCCATCATGTGCCCCAGCTTGCCCGCCTTGGTCGCCAGGTAAAGGCGGTTGTGCGGGTTTTGCCCGGTGTGCAACGGCACGCGCTCGGCTACCTTGATGCCCATGTCGGTCAAGGCTTTGACCTTGCGCGGGTTATTGGTCATCAAACGCAGCGATTGAACGCCCAGATGCTGAAGCATCGGCAGGCAGATCGCGTAATCGCGCTGGTCGGCAGCAAAACCCAGACGTTCATTGGCCTCTACCGTGTCGGCACCGCCATCCTGCAGCTCGTAGGCGCGGATCTTGTTCATCAGGCCGATACCGCGCCCTTCCTGACGCAGATACAGCAATACGCCGCGCCCTTCGGTAGCAATGGCGCGCAGGGCGGCTTCAAGTTGTGAGCCGCAATCGCAACGCTGACTGAACAGGGCGTCGCCTGTCAGGCATTCGGAGTGCACGCGACCAAGAACCGGCGCACCGTCCGCTACATCGCCCAGGCTCAGGACAACGTGTTCACGGCCGGTTGCCGACTCGATAAAGCCGTGCATGGCAAATTCTGCAAAGGGGGTGGGCAGTTTGGAAGCGGCGACAAAGACGACGGGCACCGTGTGCTCCTGATCAGTATGAAGACTGGAAATTCGCAAGATTCGCATTGTAACAGCAGGTTCCTGCGGACGCTCAGGCTGAATTCTCGGGCGTTTAGATCATAAAGTTCGATAGATAGACGCCGTGCATCCCATCACTGCGCGCTGTCGAAATGCTGGTAGCCACGCGTATCGGGCGTGACGTCCAGCCCTGCGCCGTCGACAACAACGACACCCTGGCCCTTCTCTACCCGGCCAATCACATGCACCGGCCAGCGTTCATCCAGCAAACGGGCAAGGTGCCCGGACGGCAGCGTAAAAGCCAGAATGTAATCATCGCCACCGCTGAGCGCAGCCTGCCGGGCAGACGGCAGATCGAGCAACGTCAGCAACTGATCAGACATCGGCAGCCTGTCACGCTCGACGACCAGCCGGACACCTGATGCACGGGCGATGTGTCCGCAATCAGCCAGCAGCCCATCGGAGATGTCCAGCGCCGACGTCGCCCTGCCCCGCAATGCCTGCCCCAGCGCCAGTTGCGGTTGCGGCGACCAGTAGCGGGCCAGCAACGCCTCGGCAATCGAAGCCTCGGTACTGCGTTGCTTCAAGACCAGCGGCAACGCACCTGCACCATCACCCAGCGCGCCGCCAACGCAGAGCAAGTCGCCCGCGCAAGCGCCGCTGCGCGTCAGGGCCGAGCCGGTTGGAACAGCGCCGAACACCGTCAGCGTAAGGCTCAAGGGCCCGCGTGTGGTATCGCCACCGATCAAACGCAGCGAACAGCCCTGCGCCATGTGATTGAGCCCGCGAGCAAATGCCTGCAGCCAGTTGGCATCGACCTGCGGGAGGGTCAAGGCAAGGGTAAACGCGACAGGACGGGCGCCCATCGCCGCCAGGTCACTGGCAGACACCGCCAGCGCACGCTGGCCGAGCAGAAAGGGGTCACAGACGTCAGGAAAATGTACCCCGGCAACCAGGGTATCGGTCGAGATCGCCAACTGCTCGCCGGGCGGTAACGCCAGCAGCGCGCAGTCGTCGCCGATCCCCAGAGCAACTTCCCCGCCTGCCTGCGCACAGCGCGCGGCGGCGAAGTAATTGCGGATCAGCTCGAACTCTCCCATAAAGGTCAGGCGCGAATCAGCGCTTGTGGGCCTTCACTTCGACTTCACGCAGGCGCGGTGCCAGCTTGTCCAGCACACCATTGACGAACTTGTGGCCGTCAGTAGAACCGTAGACTTTGGCCAGCTCGATGCCTTCGTTGATCACAACGCGGTAAGGCACGTCGATGCGCTTGAGCAGCTCGAAGGTCGACAGGCGCAGGACGGCCAGTTCAACCGGGTCGAGTTCTTCGATGGTCAGGTCGAGGCAAGGCGAGAGCGCGGTGTCGATCTCGGTCTTGTTGGTGGCCACACCGTGTAGCAGTTCACGGAAGTAGGCGCCGTCGACATTGCTGAAATCGTTGTCTACACGAAACTGTGCTTCGATCTCGTTCAACGCATGGCCAGCCATGTGCCACTGATAAAGGGCCTGAGTAGCCATCTGCCGCGCTTCGCGACGTTTGGCACTTTTGCCCTTGGCAGCTTCCGGCGATTTGGCGTCGCGCGGGTTGAACTGGTCGGTATCGTCGGAAATCACTTGGCCTCCAGCTGCGACAGCAGGCTTACCATTTCAATGGCGGACAGGGCAGCTTCAGCGCCCTTGTTACCGGCCTTGGTGCCGGAACGCTCGATGGCCTGCTCGATGGAGTCGACGGTCAGTACGCCGAAAGCGACCGGAACGCCGAACTCCATGGAAACCTGAGACAAGCCTTTGACACACTCGCCTGCAACGTATTCGAAGTGCGGAGTGCCGCCACGGATCACCGCGCCCAGCGCGACGATGGCCGCGAATTCGCTGCGCTGGGCAACTTTCTGTACAACCAGTGGAATTTCGAACGCACCCGGCGCACGGATGATGGTGATGTCGCTTTCGCTGACACCGTGGCGTACCAGCGCATCAACGGCACCGCTAACCAGGCTTTCCACGACGAAGCTGTTGAAACGGCCCACTACCAAGGCATAGCGGCCTTGTGGGGCGATGAAGGTACCTTCGATGGTCTTCAAGGTCATTCGGTGAGTCTCGTATTAAAGAGCAAGCCCGCCTTGGGGCGGACTTTGAGGGATATTAGGCCACGAATCGCAACTGTCAGGCCAAAAGCTGCGAAAAAACCGTCTTTCGCACGCCCCGACCTGCCGGTATTTATTCGGAGGGCACGTATTCTACAACTTCCAGATCGAAACCGGATATCGCATTGAACTTCATCGGTGAACTCATCAGGCGCATTTTGCGCACGCCAAGGTCACGAAGGATCTGCGAACCGGCACCCACCGTGCTGTAAGTGGTCGGCGTCTTGATCGGTTGCTGCCCTGCCGTTTCGCGGATATGTGCCAGCAATACATCGCCATCCAAGGGGTGACCAAGCAACAGCACAACACCGCTGCCCGCCTCGCTAACCGCACGCATAGCGGCGCGCAGGCTCCAGCGGCCGGGCTGTTTGACCATCAGCAGGTCGCGCAACGGGTCCATGTTATGAACGCGCACGAGGGTTGGTTCTTCTGCGCAGATCTTGCCCAGGGTCAGCGCCAGATGCACATCACCCTCGACCGAATCGCGGTAGGTCACCAGGTTGAAACTGCCCAGCTCGCTGTCCATCGGCTGCTCGGCAATCCGCTGAACGGTACGTTCATGGATCATCCGGTAGTGAATCAGGTCGGCAATGGTGCCGATCTTGATGTCGTGTTGCCGGGCAAACTCTTCAAGTTCGGCGCGACGCGACATGGTGCCGTCGTCATTCATGACTTCGCAGATCAGCCCAGTCGGCTCGAAGCCGGCCATGCGCGCCAGGTCGCAGGCCGCTTCGGTATGACCGGCGCGAGCCAGAGTGCCACCGGCCTGAGCCATCAGCGGGAAGATGTGCCCAGGGCTGACGATGTCTTCGGCTTTGGCTTCTTTGGCGGCGGCGGCCTGAACGGTGCGCGCCCTGTCGGCTGCGGAGATACCGGTGGTCACGCCTTCCGCGGCTTCAATGGAAACGGTGAACTTGGTGCCGAAGCCGGAGCCGTTACGCGGTGCCATCAGCGGCAGTTTGAGGGTTTCACAGCGCTCGCGGGTCATCGGCATGCAGATCAGGCCACGGGCGAAACGCGCCATGAAGTTGATGTGCTCGGGCTGCACGCATTCGGCGGCCATGATCAGGTCGCCTTCGTTCTCACGGTCTTCGTCATCCATGAGGATGACCATCTTGCCCTGGCGAATGTCTTCAACCAGTTCTTCGATAGTATTGAGCGCCACGCGGCACCCCCTTGATTCAGGATTTGAGGTAGCCGTTCTCGGCCAGAAAGCTTTCGGTGATCGTGCCGTGGCCAGGCTCGGCGGCCTTGTCGCCCAGCAGCAGGCGCTCCAGGTAACGTGCCAGCAGGTCTACTTCCAGGTTGACCTTACGGCCAGGCTGGTAGTCGGCCATGATGGTTTCGCTGAGGGTGTGCGGCACGATGGTCAGTTCGAACTCGGCGCCATTGACCGAGTTGACCGTCAGGCTGGTGCCGTCGACCGTGATCGAACCTTTATGGGCGATGTATTTGGCCAGCTCACGCGGGGCACGCACCGTAAACTGAATGGCGCGGGCGTTATCGGCACGGGAAACAATTTCGCCCACGCCGTCGACATGGCCGCTGACCAGATGACCGCCCAGACGCGTGGTCGGGGTCAGGGCCTTTTCCAGGTTGACCCGGCTGCCGCTCTTCAAATCGACGAAGGCAGTCACGGTCAGGGTTTCACGGCTGACGTCAGCCCAGAAGCCGTCGCCGGGCAATTCGACGGCGGTCAGGCATACGCCATTGACGGCAATGCTGTCGCCGAGCTTGACGTCGCTCAGGTCGAGCTTGCCGGTTTCCACGTGAACGCGGACGTCGCCGCCCTTTGGAGTCAGGGCGCGGATGCTGCCGATGGATTCGATAATGCCGGTAAACATGGGTCCTCCGGGAGAACAAGGGCTGCGCGCAAGGCGAAAGCCGGGAATTATACGCCGGGTGCGCGCACAGGGAGAGCGATGACTCGCCAGTCATTACCGACGGCACGCATTTCCACGATGTTCAGCTCCAGCGCTTCGCTCATCTGCGCCAGCGGCAGGTCGAGCAGAGGCCGGGCCGATGAGCCGAGAAACTTGCCGGCAATGAATATCTGAAACTCGTCGACCAGCCCGAGACGCGCAAAGGCACCCGCCAGCCGCGGACCGGCTTCGACCAGCACTTCATTGACGCCACGCGTAGCCAGTTCGCCCATCAACTTGCGCAGGTCGACGTGACCGGCACTGTCAGCCAGTGCCAGCATTTCGTGGCCTTCTTCCTGATAGCGACCTCGCGCAGACGCCGCAGCACAGGTCACGACCAGCGCACTGCCCGCCTGAAAGAACGGTGCGTCCAGCGGCACGCGCAGACGACCGTCAATCAATACCCGCAGGGGCGGACGCGCAGCGGCCAGCGCAGTCAATTCTGCATTGAGCCCCAACTCATCGGGGCGCACGGTGAGGCGGGCCTTGTCGGCCAGCACCGTATCGGCACCGGTCAGCACTACGCTCGACTGCGCGCGCAAACGCTGAACGGCGGAACGTGCCTCAGGCCCGGTGATCCACTGGCTTTCGCCGCTGGCCATAGCGGTTCGGCCATCCAGGCTCATGGCCATCTTGACGCGTATGTAGGGCTGCCCGGTTTCCATGCGCTTGAGAAAGCCTTTGTTCAGCGCTCGCGCTTCGCTTTCCAGCACGCCGCATTGAACGCCGATGCCGGCATTCATCAGGCGTAACAGGCCACGACCGGACACTTCAGGGTTGGGGTCCTGCATGGCCGCGACGACCCGCGCCAGCCCGGCGTTGACCAGCGCTTCGGCACAGGGCGGCGTGCGCCCCTGATGGCTGCACGGCTCAAGGGTGACGTAGGCAGTCGCGCCTCTGGCACGTTCGCCAGCCTGGCGTAAGGCATGCACTTCGGCATGCGGCTCGCCAGCCCGGACATGCCAGCCCTCGCCGACGATCTGGCCGTCACGCACAATTACGCAGCCTACGCGTGGGTTGGGATGCGTGGAGTAGAGCCCGTTACGCGCCAGCTCCAGCGCACGCGCCATATAATGAACGTCGAGAGCCGCCTGTTCAGTCAGCAATGCACTTATTCCTTACCCGGCTCGCGGGCCAGACGGTCGATTTCTTCACGAAATTCGTTGAGGTCCTGAAAGCGGCGGTACACCGAGGCGAAACGGATGTAGGCCACTTCATCGAGCTTTTGCAGCTCGGCCATGACCAGTTCGCCAACCACCAGCGATTTGACTTCGCGCTCGCCGGTCGCTCGCAGCTTGTGCTTGATGTGCACCAGTGCCGCCTCAAGGCGCTCGACACTCACCGGACGCTTTTCAAGCGCACGTTGCATACCGGCACGCAGTTTTTCTTCATCGAAAGGCTGACGACTGCCATCCTGTTTGATCAGACGCGGCAAAACCAGCTCGGCAGTTTCGAACGTCGTGAAGCGCTCGCCGCAGGCCAGACATTCGCGTCGGCGGCGTACTTGCTCGCCTTCGGCGACGAGGCGGGAGTCGATGACTTTGGTGTCATTGGCACCGCAGAAGGGACAGTGCATGGTGGCTGGCAACGAAAGAATGAGGAGCGCCATGTTAGCGCATCCTGCTGGCAAGACAAGGCTGAGGGTTTACGGTATATAGACGCGCATTAAAGCGATGTGAAATTGCCTGCGCTCGGTAATACTGCATGCATGGCGTCACTCAGCCTTTCGATTTTTGTCTTGTGGAGCTCTTGATGACGTTACGCCCCGTTATTCTACTCGGTCTCATTGGCTTGCTGGCCGCGTGCAGCAGCAATGACGCGCCAAAACCGGCTGCGGCACCGCCTGTCGCCCCGGCAATCAAAGTGCCTGCCGGGCCCGGCCCGCTGCAACCGTACCAACGTGAACTCAGCGGGCAACTGCTCGGCGTACCGGCCGGGGCCGAGGTCGAACTGGCGATGCTGGTGATCGACGAGCGCGGCCGTCCACAGAAGCTGCTGACCAACACCTTGCTGAAGGGCTACGGCCAGTCATTGCCCTTCCAGTTGCGCTTCAACCCGGAAGCCTTTCCGGTAGGCGGGCGTGTCGAACTGCGCGGCCGCGCCAGTCAGTCGGGGCAATTGATACTGCACCTGCCGTCGATGCGCATCGACCAGCCCACCACTCAGGCACTGGGGCAATTGCAATTCGTCAAGGCGCCATGATTGCTCCGCGACACCTTCAAGACGCGCTGAGCGAACTGCTCGGCGACGCCCGGCTGGTTGTCACAACGCTGCCGGGCACTGAGCTGAAACTGTGGCTGATCGACGATGCCAACATGGACCGTGCCTTCAGTCCGGATGAAACGCGCCGTATTCTGGAAGAGCCACCGTACTGGAGCTTCTGCTGGGCCAGCGGCCTGGCCCTGGCGCGCTTTCTGGCCGAAAACCCGCACTGGGTTGAAGGCAAGCGGGTACTGGATTTCGGTGCTGGTTCGGGTGTGGCAGGTATTGCTGCGCTCAGGGCCGGAGCACTTGAAGTGGTGGCCTGTGATCTCGACCCGTTGGCGATCGCTGCCTGCCGGGCCAATGCCGAACTCAACCAGGTGCAGTTGAGCTACTCGACGGATTTTTTCGCCGAAGTGGATCGTTTTGATCTGATTCTGGTTGCCGACGTGCTGTACGACCGCGCCAACCTGCCACTGCTGGATCAATTTCTGTCCCGGGGCCGCGAAGCGCTGGTGGCAGACTCTCGCGTGCGCGACTTCAAGCACGCGGCTTACCAGCGTCTGACGATGCTGCATGCGCACACCCTGCCGGACCTGGCCGAACCCCATGAGTTTCGGGATGTGAGTGTGTATCACACGACGCGGTGAGCGCTAAATAACAGCCCAGAATCGCTCAGCTAAACGGTTTCTGTAGAAGCGAACTTGTTCGCGAAGACGGTTGTTCGAACGATAAATTTCCAGAGAATTTTCCGTTCGTTTCGCGAACAAGCGAAGCGTCGCCCGGTTCGCTCCCACGGCCTTCGGCCAGAATCAAAAGCAGATGTGTGGATAGCGCTGAGCATGCGGGGCAAGGATGATGCCCCACCGCCGACACCGCTTTCAGCATTGCCCTGCGGGCTTTATAGTTGGCGGCATTCAGATTCTTCGAGACGTGCAATGAGCCAGGAAACTGCTTACATCTTCGACGCAACCGCCGCGAACTTTGATCAACTGGTGATCGACAAATCGTTCGACCAGCCTGTACTGGTCGATTTCTGGGCAGAGTGGTGTGCGCCCTGCAAGGTATTGATGCCCCTGCTGCAGCAAATCACAGAGAGTTATCAGGGCGAATTGCTGCTGGCCAAGGTCAATTGCGACATAGAGCAGGATATTGTTGCGCGCTTCGGTATCCGCAGCCTGCCGACCGTTGTGCTGTTCAAGGACGGCCAGCCGGTTGATGGTTTTGCCGGTGCTCAGCCTGAATCGGAAATCCGCAAGATTCTCGAACAACATGTCGTCATGCCGCCTCCTCCGGCCGCCGATCCATTCAAGCAGGCGCAAGAGCTGTTTGCAGAAAGCCGTTTTGCCGAAGCCGAAGCACAGCTCAAGGTGTTGCTGGGCGAAGACAACACCAATGCCGCAGCGCTGATTCTGTATGCGCGCTGCCTGGCAGAACGTGGCGAACTGAGCGAGGCAAAGGCGGTGCTGGATGCCGTCACCGGTGATGCACACAAAGCCGAGCTGGCGGGTGCCAAGGCGCAACTGACGTTCCTGGCACAAGCGGCCACCCTGCCGGATGTGGCCGAACTGAAAAGCCGTCTGGCGCAAAATCCTCAGGATGACGAAGCGGTGCATCAACTGGCGATTCAGCAATTGTCGCGTCAACAGTACGAAGCCGCGCTGGATGGCCTACTCAAACTGTTCATTCGCAATCGCAATTATGCCGAGGGCCTGCCGCACAAGACGCTGCTGCAAGTGTTCGACCTGCTGGGCAATGAGCATCCACTGGTGACTGCATACCGTCGCAAGCTGTTCGCCGCGCTGTATTAAGGCAGCTTGCCACCGGCACCGCACCGGTGCCGGTGGCTGAATAACCAGGTCAGATCAGATCACGTCGCGTCGACCCAGCTGTACAGCGGCGCATCCCCGCCGCTCTCGACCTTCACGCTCGCAGAGTGACGCAAGCGCACCAGCAAATGCTTGCCTGCCGCAGTGCTGCCGGCCAGCCCCTCCAGTTGCCCCAGCAGATCCGGCCCGCTCATCTGCCCGGCCTTTTGCAACAACTCCTGCGCCACCTGCCACAGCCTGTCGTCCTGGTTGAGCGGCTTGCTCTCTACCACGTCGGCCGATACGTCGGGAGGTGCGGCCTTGAACTGCGCGCCCAGTTGCGCCCAGTCGCCTTCGTCCAGTTCAAGGGTCAAATCCACCGGCCACTGGCCTACGGTTCCACGAATACGCAACATGATGTGTACCTGCTGACAGTCAGGCGTACATGCTCCCACAGGCTGGCGCGCATGCCCATGATCAACCGTAACGCCAATGGCTGATGACCGGCTCTTTACCGTTCATGAAGTTGCCAAGCGCCCGCACGTCATAGACATTTTCCCAATGCTCGACAATTCTGCCATCACGAAACCGCCACAGGCCGCAAAACGGCATGATGATCTTCCGGCCCTCGCAAGTGGCGCGCATTTCCCCCAGCACCGAGCCATAGTGCTCGTTGGCAATGATATCGTGGACATCCATATACAGGGTCTGACGTGTGCGCCTGAGCAGATTGATCTCGTGGGAAAGCACTGCGTCCTTGCCAATGGCTATGGACAAGCCACCACCAGCGCCCTGATCGGCTTTGTGCAGCACAATGTCAGCGTCGGCGAATTCGGTAATTCGTGTTGGATCCTTGTACACCGCACGCAGAATTTCTCTATTCGGATGGAGCTTGTTCATGAGTATCTTCCCTGATGTCACACTCGGCTGGCGATGAAAACCCTCCCGGCGCATCCGGCGCAGGTACGGCGATTTTCACTCTCCAGAGTAGGAGCTGATGACGCGAAGGCTGAGACTACTTCAGCATAAGCACGGGCTGGGGTATTCCAGATAACACCCTCAGGTAACGTCCCATGGAGACCAGATCGTCCAGCGCCTGAACAAAAACCCGTCCACGCACACCGGCACTTGTTATAAGATCACATAACAAATTTTCTCAATATTTCCCCCGGAGTCCGCTATGCGCCGTTTGCTACTCGCCTTGCCTTTCGCCCTGTTGCCACTCGTAGCTGCCCAAGCAGCCGAAGTACATGACCATGATCACGGCGATGAACACGGCAGTCTGGGTGCCCACGAGCATGGCGTCGGACGTCTGGATGTGGTGCTGGAAGGCAAGACGCTGGAGTTTGAATTCGACAGCCCGGCCATGAACATCGTCGGTTTCGAGCACGTTGCGACCTCGGATGAAGACAAAGCCAAAGTCGCCAAGGCGCGCGAGTTGCTACTCAAGCCAAACGCGCTGTTCAGCATCGCCGATGCCGCCAACTGCTCGGCCACCTCGGTGAAACTGGAAAGCCCGCTGTTCGGCGACAAGGATGACGATCACGATGAGCACGCCAAGGGCGGCGATGCCGATCATCACGAGCACAGTGAAATCCACGGCCACTACAAGTTCGTCTGTGACGCACCGGCCGTTCTGAAGAAGCTCGACCTGTCGCAAATCTTCAAAACCTTTCCCGACACCAAGAAGCTTCAGGTACAACTGATCTCGCCAGGCGGCCAATCGGGCGCTGAAGTGATCGCAGCCAACCCGACGCTGAAATTCTGATCGCACTCTGCGGTACAACGACCGGGCCTGGCCCGGTCTTTTAATATCCAACCAAGCGTGAGTCAGCCCATGACCCAAGCACTGATCGACCTGTCGGACCTGCGCTTCAACTGGCCCGGCCACCCGCAACTGCTGGACATCCCCGAGTTCCGCCTGCAAAGCGGCGAAACCCTGTTCCTCAAAGGCCCCAGCGGTAGCGGTAAAACCACGCTACTGGGCCTGCTGGGCGGAGTGCAGAAACCGGTCAGCGGCAGCATTCGCTTGTTGAACCAGGACCTGTCGGCCCTCTCTTCGGCCGCGCGTGATCGCTTTCGCGTCGATCACACCGGCTACATCTTTCAGCAGTTCAACCTGCTGCCGTTTTTGTCGGTGCGGGAAAACATCGAACTGCCCTGCCACTTTTCCAGCGTGCGTGCCGAGCGTGCCAGGCAACGCCACGGCAGCGTCGAGAAAGCGACCACCACCCTGCTCGCCCACCTGGGCCTGAAAGACCCGGCGATGCTGACACGACGTGCCGACTCACTGTCCATCGGCCAGCAGCAACGCGTGGCCGCGGCCCGCGCGCTGATCGGTCAACCTGAACTGGTGATTGCCGACGAGCCCACTTCAGCGCTGGACACCGACTCTCGAGAAGCGTTCATTCGCCTGCTGTTCGCCGAGTGCCGCGAGGCCGGGGCCAGCCTGCTGTTTGTCAGTCATGACCAGAGCCTGGCACCGCTGTTTGATCGCAATCTGTCGCTCAGCGACCTGAATCGCGCCGCCGTCGCCGTGGAGATTTGAGATGTATCTGTTTCGTCTGGCCATGGCCAGCCTGGCCAACCGCCGTTTCACCGCGTTTCTCACTGCATTCGCCATTGCGCTGTCGGTGTGCCTGTTACTGGCCGTAGAGCGGGTGCGCACCGAAGCCCGCTCCAGCTTCGCCAGCACCATCAGCGGCACCGACCTGATCGTCGGCGCACGTTCCGGCTCGATCAACCTGTTGCTGTATTCGGTATTTCGCATCGGCAACGCCACCAACAATATTCGCTGGGACAGCTTTGAGCATTTTGCCCAGAGCAAACAGGTCAAATGGGCTATCCCGGTTTCGCTGGGCGACTCCCATCGTGGCTATCGGGTGATGGGCACCAACGAAGCATATTTCGAGCATTATCAGTTCGGTCGCCAACAGCATCTGGAAATGGCCGAAGGACGTGAATTCAAGACCGATCCCTTTGAGGTAGTGCTGGGCTCGGAGGTCGCCAAGGCGCTGCATTATAAATTGGGCGACAAGCTGGTATTGGCGCACGGTGTCGCGGCGATCAGCCTGGTCAAGCATGACGACAAGCCGTTCACCGTGGTCGGCATACTCAAGACGACCGGTACACCGGTGGACCGCACGCTGCATATCAGCCTGGGTGGCATGGAAGCCATTCATATCGACTGGCACAACGGTGCACCGGCACGAGGCAACGAGCGTATCTCTGCCGATCAGGCACGCAATATGGACCTGACGCCGACTGCTATCACCGCCTTCATGCTGGGTTTGAACAGCAAGATTTCAACCTTCAGCCTGCAACGCGAAATCAACGAATACCGTGGCGAGCCCATGCTGGCGATTCTGCCCGGCGTGGCGCTGCAAGAGCTGTGGAGCCTCATGGGCACCGCGGAAAAGGCACTGTTCGTGATTTCGCTGTTCGTGGTGCTGACCGGACTGATCGGCATGCTGACCGCGATTCTCACCAGCCTCAATGAACGACGCAGGGAAATGGCCATCCTGCGCTCGGTCGGCGCACGGCCCTGGCATATCGCAAGCCTGCTTATACTCGAAGCCTTCGCCCTGGCACTTGCGGGCGTCATCAGCGGCCTTGCACTGCTCTATATCGGCATCTTCGTGGCCCGCGACTACGTGCTCGACAACTACGGTCTGTACCTGTCGTCTATGCCACCTGGCCAATATGAATGGACCCTGCTCGGTGCCATTCTCGGTTGCGCGCTGTTGATGGGAACCGTGCCAGCCTGGCGAGCCTACAGGCAGTCACTGGCCGATGGACTGTCGATTCGTTTATGAGGACCTTCATGATGCGGCGCATGCTACTCACTCTGCTGCTCTCGGTTTCCACTCAACTGTGGGCCGCCGAGCCGCGTGAACTGACCTGGAATGACATGATTCCACCCGATGCACCCGTGGTGAAGCCGGTAACGGCTCCGATACACGATATGTCCAAGCTGTCCGATGCACTGGCCATGGAGGCAGCGCCTGCGGCCCATCAACTGGCTCCGCATGCGCCAGTGGTCAAGGCACTGGATGGCAAGCTGGTACGTTTACCGGGCTACATCGTGCCACTCGAGGTCAGTGAGGAAGGCAGAGTGACGGAGTTTTTGCTGGTGCCGTATTTCGGTGCCTGCATCCATGTGCCGCCGCCGCCAGCGAACCAGATCGTGCATGTCACGAGTGAGCTGGGTGTGAAGGTCGATGAGCTGTATCAGCCGTACTGGATCGAAGGACCGATGCAGGCCAGATCGTCTACCAGCGAACTGGCAGAAGCGGGTTATCAGATGCAGGCAGACAAGATATTTGTCTACGAGTTGCCGGATTCATAAGGATGACGAGGTTCCCAGCGATTTCATTGAGCTGAGTCAAAGTCGCCGCTCGACAGCGCTTTAACATTATGCCCATAAATTTTGACTGATCTCTGGAGCCTCCATGAACAAGCACTTGCTACGCGCGTCTGTTGCCGCGCTTGCCATCGCCGCCCCGGTCGCGGCACATGCCTACGAGCCTGGCGACTTCATCGTTCGCGCCGGTGTTGCGCACGTACAGCCCAATGAAGACAGCGGCGAAGTCCGTCTGGACGGTGCCAAGGTCTCCGGCACCAAAGCCACTGTCGATGGCGAAAACCAGCTTGGTCTGACCTTCGCTTACATGCTGACCCAGCATGTCGGTATCGAGCTGCTGGCTGCGACACCGTTCAGCCACACCGTTTCAGTAAAAGGCCTGGGCCCAGGCCTGGACGGCAAGCTGGCTGATATAAAGCAACTGCCGCCGACACTGTCGTTGCAGTACTATCCGATGGAGCCTTCGTCGAAATTCCAGCCGTATGCGGGCGTGGGTATCAACTACACCACCTTCTTCGATACCGACCTGACCGGCAACCGCAAGGATCAGGGTTTCAGCAACCTCAAGCTCAAGGACTCGGTTGGTCTGGCCGCTCAGTTGGGCATGGACTACATGATCACTGACAACGTACTGGTCAACGCCTCGGTCTGGTACGTCGACATCGATACCAAAGCGACTGTGGACGGCCCGTCAGCCCTGGCCGTTGGCAAGACCAAGGTCGATGTGGACATCGACCCGTGGGTATACATGGTGGGCGTGGGTTACAAGTTCTGACCTGAACGTCTCAAGCGTCACAAACACAAAGGCACCCTCAGCGGGTGCCTTTGTGTTTTGTAGACCTGATGATCTCGTACCAACTCCATGACGAAGTAATGCCGCGCTTTTTGCAGGAGCGGGCTGGTCCGAAGGCAGTTACATTCGATGCACTTTCTGCGCCTGCAATATCGTCTTCGCGAACAAGTTCGCTCCTACAGGTGCTCACAGGCTTTTGTAGGAGCGAACTTGTTCGCGAATAGGCAGTTACATTCGATGTAGGGCTCACTGCCCCATCAACAACTCAAGCCCACGCACCAGCGGCGTTGGCTCGTCGAGGGTGAAGTGTTCCAGCAGGCGCTGGTTGCTGGCGCGGGAATGTTTGATATCGCCCGAGCGCGGCGCCTGGTAGGTGACTTCCGGCTGTTTGCCGACAACCTGCGAAAGCGCAGCCAGCAGTTCGTTGAGCGACGTGGTCTTGTTCAGGCCGACGTTGATCGCGCCTTCGATGGCGCTTTCCCGTGACAGGGCCTGTAGCAACAGCTTGAGCAGGTCGCCCACGTAGAAGAAATCGCGCGTTTGCTCGCCGTCGCCAAAGACGCTGATCGGCAGGCCTTTCTGGATGCGTTCGGCAAAGATGCTGATCACGCCCGAATACGGCGACGACGGATCCTGGCGCGGGCCGAAGATGTTGAAGAAGCGAAAGATCACCGGCTCCAGACCATGCTGACGGCGGTAGAAGTCCAGGTAGAACTCGCTGGCCAGCTTGTCCGATGCGTAAGGAGTCAGTGGTGCTTTGGTGGTGTCTTCGGTGATCGCTTCGCCTTCGCCGTTGTTACCGTATACCGCAGCACTGGACGCGAAGATCACGCGTTTGATACCCGCTTCGCGCATGGCCTCACAGACATTCAGTGTGCCGATGAAGTTGCTTTGATGAGTGCGCACCGGGTCGTCAACTGACGCCTGAACCGAGGCCACCGCCGCCAGATGCACGACGGCCTTACAGCCTTGCGCAGCGCGTTTGACCAGCTCGACATCGGCTACGTCGCCTTCGATCAGTTCAACGCGCGGGTTGTCGAGCGGCAAATTGCTGCGCTTGCCTGCCGAGAGGTTATCGAGGATGCGCACGCAATGCCCGTCGGCAAGCAATGCATCGGTCAGGTGCGAGCCGATGAAGCCGGCACCTCCAGTAATCAGAACAGGGGCGTCAGACATGTCGATAATACCGGTCCAGCAGGCTTGGCAAGCCGGCCCGCCAGGCGCGGGGCTTGATGCCGAAAGTGTGGAGAATTTTCTTGCAGGCCAGCACCGCGTGCTGCGGTTCCTCGGCTGCATCGGGGCGTGCGGCGTGAGCCTGTGCGGTGGGCGATTCAATGGCCAGCGGGTGCAGAAGACGCGCTTCGGTGAGCACCGCCTGACCCAGCGCCAGTGGCGTGGTCGCTTCGTGTCCGGCGTAGTGGTACGTGCCCCACAGCGGCGCTTCGCAATCGAGTTGCTTGACGATTGAAATAATCACCCGCGCCGCATCATCGATCGGCGTCGGGTTGCCGCGTCGATCATCGGCCAGCAGCAGCTCTCCGGGTTCTTTGGCGCGCGAAAGAAAGCGGCCAAGCACGCCATCGGCGCTGTCATCCAGCAACCAGCCAAAACGCACAAGCACATGTTGCGGGCAGGTGGCACGCACGCTTTGCTCGATACGCCACAGCGCCTGACCGCGCAGACCCAAGGGCACTGGCTCATCTTTTTCGCTGTAGGCAGTCGCGCGCGAGCCATCGAACACACGATAACTGGAAGGTTGGACCAGCGTGATGTTGTGGTGCTGACACAGTTCGGCCAGACGCTCGACAGAGCGCTCCTGATGGGTCAGGCGCGCTGCGCTCACGGTCTCCGCCTGAAACCAGTCGAAGTAGTAAGCAAGGTTTATCAGGGCATCGGGGCGGGTGTCATCAAGCAGTTGCGTGAGGCTCGCCACGTCCCAGCCGTCTTGCGGTGGACGTGGTGCGAGGAAACCAATGTCTTCCTCGGCACCCAGACGAATCAGCGCCTGCCCGAGGGCATTCCCGCCGCCCAACAGCATAAGGCGCATTCGCATAGAGTCAGCAGGCTCGGTATCAGATAATCAAACGAACAATTGAAAAACGCCTGCAAACATAACACGTTGCCTGCCAACCCCCAACAGTTGCGCAGCCTGGCGGGTCAATGACGCCGCCACAATGCGTTGCAGCGTCTCATCCAGCCCCATTAATTACTGAGCTGCCGGCCCTGGCGGGCTGTTGCCCTTGGGCAGACCAAGCGGTGCAGGTGCCGGTGCAGAAGGTGTCGCAGCAGCAGGGTCCGAGGGCGCAGGAGGCCCCTCGGCTTCAACGCCAGCCTGCGGGTTGTTGAAGCCCGGCCCCATGACCATCTGTGGATAAGTCTGCGCGAAACGCACGTTCGGGTTTTTATCCACAAGGCGCTTGAGGCGCTCGTTGAAGGCGCGCCCCACTGCGTACTGCCCGCCGGAAGAGGTGCGGAATTGCGCGGTCAACACCATGCCGTTGAGGTTCATGCTGTCGACGCCGAACACCTCCAGCGGTCCTTGCAGGTTGTGCTTGAGCAGAATGTCATCGCTGATCGACTGCCCGGTTTCGCGGATCAGCGCCAGCGCATCATCAATATCCGAGTCGTAAGTGAACTGCACCGAGAAGAAGGCATACGCGAACTGCCGTGACTGGTTGGTGACCGCCTTGATCTGCCCGAACGGCACGGAATGGACAAAACCCTTGCCGTCACGCAGGCGCACGGTACGAATGGTCAGGCTTTCCACCGAACCGGAATGGCCGGTACTGAGTACCACCCAGTCGCCCACCGAGAAGGTGTCTTCGATGATGATGAACAGACCGGTGATCACATCCTGCACCAGCTGTTGCGAACCGAAACCGATGGCCAGACCGACAACCCCGGCACCCGCCAGCAACGGCGCAACGTTGATGCCCAGGTTGGCCATGGTGGTAATCGCGCAGATCACCACCAGAATGATTTTCACCGCGTTGCGCAGCAGCGGCAGAATGGTCTTGATTCGTGTACTCGGCTGGCGGCCACTGCGATGATTGGCCGGCGGTTTGAGGGCTTCCTGAATGGCCGTGTCGAGCACTACCCACAGCAGCCAGGTGACCACAAATATCAGGCCGATGCTGCTCAGCGAATCGCTGATCACACGCCCCAGCGTATTGCGCTGGGCGAACTCGAACATCGAGAAACCCCAGATACGCCCCAGTATCTCGATGAACCCGATGGCCAGCGCAATGCGCAACACCGCGTACACCAGGCTCAACAGACGAGCCTTGTACACATGCCCGCCGCGCCCCATGGATTCTGTCGGTTTGAACAGGTGCTGGAACACCGTGCTCAGAAACACCGTGGCAATCAGCAGAATGGTGGTGAACAGCGCGCAACGCAGTGCTTGCTGACTGTCTTCACCGGCTCCGATCAAGTTGATCGCCGAGACCAGAATCATCAGCAGGATCGGCAAGTGCCACAGGTTGGAGAAGATTTTCAGCGACTGCTGCAGCGCTGGCCGTTGCAGGCGGCTGCTCAATGAACGGTTACGAATCAGATGCGCCACCGGGCGGCGTACTTTGATGATCAGCATGCAGAACACTACCGAAGCAAACAGCCCGGCGAACACTGCAACGCTGGTGGTGACGTTGCTGCCCAACTGGCGGGCGATCTGCGGACTGGTCAGTGCATCGCTCAGCGCCGCCAGAAAACCGACCACAAACAGTGGCCTCGGCGCGTAGCGGCGAATCATGCGTACCGCGGCGCGCTTGTGCCCGGCGTTGAACATCACAATCACACAGAGCAGCACCGAGGTCGACACGATGCCGCTGCTGGTCGCATAGGCAAAGCACAGCGCCAGCGCACGGCCGACCGAAGAAGGCATGAAGTGGCTGACGTAGAGAGTCAATGGCAGACAGACGATGGCTGGCAAGGTGAACGGCAACACGTATTTAAGCAGCGCCTGACTGCGCTCGCGCACCCGCATGAACGGCGTCCGGCACAAGCGCACCGCGAGGAAACGGCCCAGCGTGGTCAGGACGGCAAACGAGCCGATCCAGACAAAGGACAGCGCGAGAAAGTCCCCGACGACGCTCCATGGCGAACGCGTAGTGCGCTTGTTGACCAGTTTCTCCAGTTCGTCGGCTGCACGGTCGGCGCGCAATCGCCAGGCGTCGAACAGGTTGTCGTCGAGGTTGAGCTTTTCCTGGACGTCATCAATGCTGGAACTGATGGCTCCGAGCAACCCGCCCTGTACCAGAAGCTCGGGCGGTTCGGCTGCCGCTGGGTCCCCGGCGTCTGCCGGTTTCGCGTCCGTTTTGTCATCCGCTTTCGCTGCAGGTTTGTCAGCTGCCTTGCTATCGGCTTTGGCGTCGGCTTTTTCAGCGGCCTTGTCGTCGGCCGGCACCGCAGCGCCCATTGGTAACGCAGGTACATCGGCTGCCTGAAGATTGAAACTGCCTGCGAATAGCAGCAGACCCGAAAGGATCAAGATTTTCAGCTGAGACGCCACGCAGTTCTCTCCTTCAATGGACAAATAAAACCATGTACCGACCAAAGCGCACTTTGATCCCAAGGAACTGATTCCCGTATGCCCGGCAAGTTCGGTTGCAGCAGGGAAATACGATGAGCCGATGTTTCAAAAAATTGCGTCAGGGCAGTGCACTCAGTCTTCCCGACTGAACTATGCAAAGGGCCGGCTGCCGGAATTATCGGGAGCTGCCGAAGGCGTGCATCAGCCTGTTCGCCGCGACGCTTGCCCGATCAACCCGACATCGAGAGGAATCTGCATGAGCACGTTCAACGCAAAAGATGGCACCGAGATCTATTACAAGGACTGGGGCACTGGCAAGCCGGTACTGTTCAGCCACGGCTGGCCGCTGGATGCGGACATGTGGGAATACCAGATGGAATACCTCAGCAGCCGGGGCTATCGCACCATTGCCTTCGACCGCCGCGGCTTCGGTCGCTCCAGCCAGCCGTGGACCGGTTATGACTACGACACCTTCGCTGACGATATCGCCGAGCTGATCGAACACCTCGATCTGCGCGAAGTGACGCTGGTAGGCTTCTCGATGGGCGGCGGCGATGTGACGCGCTATATCGCAAAATATGGTAGCGAGCGGGTTGCCAAACTGGCCTTGCTGGGCTCGGTCACACCGTTTTTCCTCAAGACTGACGACAATCCGGAAGGCGTCGACAAATCAGTGTTCGATGGCATCAAGGAGGGTCTGCTCAAGGACCGCGCGCAATTCATCAGTGATTTCGCCACGCCCTTCTACGGTCTGAACAAAGGCCAGAAGGTTTCCGAGGGCGTACAGACCCAGACCTTGAACATCGCCCTGCTCGCCTCGCTCAAAGGCACGCTGGATTGCGTGACTGCATTCTCCGCAACGGACTTCCGTGCGGACATGGCGAAAATCGATGTGCCGACCCTGGTCATTCATGGCGATGGCGATCAAGTTGTGCCATTTGAAGCATCAGGCAAGCGCGCCGCCGAGCTGATCAAGGGTGCCGAGTTGAAGGTCTATTCCGGCGCGCCGCACGGTTTTGCCGTGACCCATGCCGATACACTCAACAAAGACCTGCTGACGTTCGTGCAGGGCTGATTTTTTTGTGTAACAGGGAGCCGATTACCGACTCCCAGCAGGCAGCGAATCAGTCGGCCTGAACGGTCAGCTGATTCTGCTCGCCCAGCCCCGCAATCCCCAGACGCATGCGCTGCCCTGCGCGCAGGAAGACCGGCTCTGGCTTGACGCCGAGGCCCACACCCGGCGGCGTACCCGTGGAGATGACATCACCCGGTTGCAGGCTCATGCAACGGCTCAAGTAGGCGATCAGTTGCGGCACGCTGAAAATCAGCGTGCGTGTATTACCATTCTGATAACGATGACCGTCGACCTCCAGCCACAGGTCGAGGGAGTGAGGGTCGGCAACCTCGTCGCGAGTCACCAGCCAAGGGCCTATCGGGCCGAAGGTATCAAAGCCTTTACCCTTGTCCCAGGTTCCGCCGCGCTCAAGCTGCCACTCGCGCTCAGACACATCGTTGACCACGCAGTAACCGGCAACGTGCTCCATGGCAACGGCTTCGTCGATATAACGCCCGCCCTTGCCGATGATCACGCCCAGCTCGACTTCCCAGTCAGTCTTGAGCGAACCGCGAGGAATTTCGACGTTATCGTCCGGACCGCAAATTGCGCTGGTCCACTTGTTGAATATGATGGGCTCCTTGGGCACTTCCATCCGCGATTCGGCTGCGTGGTCGGCGTAGTTCAGGCCTATGCAGATAAACTTGCCGACCTGCCCGACGCACGCCCCGATGCGCGGGCGGCCCGCAACCAGAGGCAGGCTTTCGGGATCAAGCGCAGCCAGGCTGGCGAGACCTGCCGGGCTCAACACCTCGCCAGCGATGTCCGTGACATGTGCGGACAGATCGCGGATCTGGTAGGCAGCATCAAGCAGACCTGGCTTTTCCTGACCCTTTTCACCGTAACGAAGCAATTTCATCGAGTTCTCCCGTTTCTGTCCAAGGTGCAAAACGCGGATTCAGAGGGTGACGCCCTGTTGCCCGGCCTTCGCGACAATACGTATTCACGATTGGGCTGACCCCACTGAATCTGGACAGATAGCATCGCAACGGACGCCTTGCCTAATGAAATTTACGCCCACTGCCCAGCACGCCGGTTGGCATTGACCGGCAGAAAAATCGGGATAACGCGCTACTGGTCATAATTAATACACACAATGAGTATTAATATCACCCCCAGTTCAAACGAGCCCTTTCGTTGAAACGAGCGCCCCTCGAAAACACGACGGACTCGTACGCCTTCAAGGGCTGGCTGAACTCATTTCAACGCTAATACGTCCTGCAGATTCCCCGTCGCAAGCGCGGCGCCCTGACGCCCCAGGAAAACCTTTTCATGAACAATCGATCGATACCGCGTGCTTCTCGATTCCCGATAACGCGCCTTGCGCTGCTGGTTTCATTGAATTCACTGTGCCTGATCAGCCCGTTCATTCAGGCCGACGACGATGTGCCCACCTCAGTGACGGCACCCGCCAGCGACGACACCGCTGCCATGACACTGGGCACGGTTTCGGTGATTGGCCAGGGCGAAACCCGGCAGGTGCAACGCGTCACGCAAAAGGACGAAGGCGCTTATTCCGCAGGTACCAGCCCATTGAAAGTTCTGCAGCGGCTACCGGGAGTCAACTTCCAGTCCGGCGATCCGTTGGGTCGTGAAGAAGGCAGCCAGCGCATCAGCCTGCGCGGTTTTGACATGCACCATCTGGGCTACACACTGGACGGCGTCACGCTTGGCAACATGAGCTTCGGCAACTTCAACGGTCTGAGCATCACCCGGGCGATCATCGCGGAAAACATCGCCGCCAGCGAAGTGGCTCCAGGCATCGGGTCACTGGGCACAGCATCGAACAGTGATCTGGGCGGCACCATCCAGTTCACCAGTTCCAATCCGGACAAGGAATTCGGCGCGCGACTGTCACAGACCCTGGGCAGTTACGACACCTCGCGCACTTTCATGCGCGTCGATACGGGCGAATACAACGGTCTGTCCGCTTATGTGTCGGGAGAAAAGTACGACGCCGATGCCTGGAAAGGCCACGACAACCCGCAAAAATCCGACGCTGTGAACGCCAAGGTCAATTACAACTTCGGCGAAAACCGCGTGAGCTTTTTCCACAGCACCTCGTCTCACGACGAGGCCAATCTGCCCAGTCTGTCGAAGAGCATCATCCAGCGTCTGGGCTACAACTGGAGTTACTACACGCCGGACTGGACCCGCGCGGTCAATGCAGCCAACGGCATCTATACCGGCGGCGTAACCAGCGCAAGCGATGCGACCTACAACGCCAGCAGCCTGCGCGACGACGAACTGGACATCCTCAGCGGCAATTTCTCGCTGACCGATGATCTAGTGCTGGACGCCACGGTCTATCACCACCATGACTCGGGCCGGGGCAATTCGTATTATCCGTTCATCTTTACCAGCGGCTCGACCACTGTCCCCAGCAACTCGATTCGCAGCACGGTATATGGCATTGATCGAACCGGCTTCCAGAGTTCACTGACCTACTTCCTGGGCCAGCATGAAATTCAGGGCGGGTTCTGGATTCAATCGAACAAGAACCACATCGCCCGTTACCTGTTCGATACCACCAATGCGACGCCGCAAAACCACATCGTCAAAACCAATGGCCTGAGGCAAGCGGCTACGGTACTGGACCAGAGCTACAACGACCTGACCCGACAGTTTTTCCTGCGCGACACCTACACCCTGCTCGATGACCGCCTCAAGCTTGAGTTCGGCGCAAAGAATACCGTCACCACCTCCACTGCCGAAGGCAAAGGCGGCGGTTATGCCAGCGGCTCGCTGGAAGCACGGGACAGGTTTTTGCCGCAAGTGGGCGCGACCTACAAACTCAATGACAGCGATGAAGTGTTCACGTCTTATTCGCAAAACATGGCGGCCTTTCCGAGTGGCGGTTACAGCCCGTTCTTCACCACGCAGACTGCAGTGGATGCGCAGAACGGCTTCAAGGACCTCAAACCCGAAACATCGAAAACCGCTGAACTGGGCGTGCGCCGCAGCACAAAGCTGTATTCGGCATCCGCGGCGGTCTACAACACCAAATTCGACAATCGCCTGGTGGCCATCACCAACTGCACCGGCATCGTCATCTGCCAGAACGGCGTCGCCAACGTCGGCTCCGTCACCAGTCGGGGCCTGGAACTGTCATTCGGCCTGACGCCAGGCGAGCACTGGCGCTGGTCCAACTCCATGTCCTACAACCACAGCATTTATGACGACGACTACGCCAGCGGCGGCAGCACCGTTCATGTGAAAGGCAAAACCGTCGTCGATACGCCCAAGCTGATGTATTCCAGCAACCTGGACTGGAATTGGGAACACTGGAATGCCGGCATGCAGGGCAACTACATCAGCAAGCGCTATTACACTTACACCAACGACTCCAGTGTCAGCGGCTACTGGGTAGCGAACGCCAACCTCGGCTACGACTTCGGCAAACTCGGTGCCATCAAAGACACCACCGTCTCGCTGAACATGGTCAACCTGTTCGACAAGCGTTACATCTCCACCCTTAACACCGACGCCAGCGCAGCGACCGACCCGGCAGGCAATTTGCAGATTCTGCAGGTGGGCACACCACGCAGTGCGTTTGTGACACTGGGCGCGAAGCTTTGATTGATGCTGACTGAAGGGGCGAAGGATCGCTCCATCCGCCACTTACATTGAATGACGCTGCGCGGCTTGCTTGGAGACAGGCTCTTGTGGGAGCCAACTTGCTCGCGAAGGCAACCTGCCAGTCGCATAATAAGCTTTGGCCCCACCTCCACGGCGACGAATAGCGCACCGTGCTGCATACTCCCAAGCACCTATAGCGCCTGACATTCATCCGGACACCCCATGACACCCAACGCAGAACTCTATAACCCCTCCACCGAATACGCCGACAAACTGATCTCGCGCATCGGACAAACCCCCTCATGGATCGCCAAACGCATTGGCGTGACTGACAAACGCATTCGCTACATTCTGGATGGGGAACGGACTGTCAAAGGCGAGACCACGCCGATTCAGATGACCTATACCGAGCAGTTCGCACTGGAGTGCCTTGTGGCAGAGGCTATAGCGCTGAGGATGTAGGGCCCGCAGGCCATCAAGCATTGCCCTTGAATCTGAGGTTCCTGATAATCACGCCCTCGCATAACTCAGGCAAGGAATGCAGTGAAAGGAAATCTAGTATTGGTGGCGTTGCTTGCACTGCTGATGCAAGGCTCTGGCGTGACCATGACGCGTTACGAGCCCAGCTTCGATAACGTCCAGAAGCTCAAGTAAACGCCTCCCCTTCTACCGATCCGTCAGACTCAAGTCAGCGCCGCGGCAGGTCAGGATTCACTGCAAGTGCGGGGTAATCCTGTCACATCCCCTAGCGGCAGCATCACGCAACACATCCAGGATGCCCTGACGGGTGAACTGGACCGCGCAGGGCTCATCGACCCGCAATCGCCGCGCCAGCTAAATGTGCTGGTTACGCAGAATGAACTGACCGCCGGGATGGGTACAGGCTCCGGCATAATCGCCGCGCGCTTCATCCTGCTTGACGGCGAGAAAGTTGAATATGACGCCACCAAGCAGGTCAGCAGTCAATGGAACAGCAGCTTTTTGGGTGCAATCGCTATCCCCAATGCTGCAAACGCCTATAACCCGTTAGTACGTGATTTGCTCAAGGCTTTATACAGCGACCCACTGTTTACTCAAGCGCTGAATCACAAAGGCCTCATACAGCAGCGCCGGAGGCCACCACTGTGCCATCAGCTAAAGATTCGTCAATAATCTTTAGGCTGGCGCAGGCGTGCCATACGCCATAAGCATGGATAGGTAATGACCAGCGATAGCCTGGTCAACTCAAACGCTGCCCTCACGTTCGATAACCAGAATCCGTGCTTCTCCACAAGGATGCGCAACATGTTCACATCCAGCACCTGCGAAAAACACGTCGCCAACCTCCAATCTAACGATGTGTTCGATGCCTGACTCGCGATAATGCATATCCACCGTTCCATCGAGAACGGCGAAAACTTCCTCACCATCGTTGATATGCCACTTATATGGCTTATCGGTCCAGTGGAGGCGTACAGTAGTTCCATCCATATTAGCTATGTCGTCAGCCCCCCAAGCTTGAGTGGCGGTGAAGTCTTTGCTACGAATAACTCTCATGATCGCGGTTCTCAAACAGGTATTTCCAACACTCTCAGACTACGTGACGATTTAATCATAGAAGCACACTCTTCACTGATGACGGGCTTACTAAACAGATAACCCTGCATTTGATCGCAGCCATACGTCACGAGCAGCGCTAACTGGTCGACTGTTTCGACACCTTCTGCAATGACTTTAAGACCCAATTCGTGCGCCAATACGATGACTGCCCTGGTAATAGCGGCGTCCTCATGATTGCTCGTTATATCTTTTATGAACGCCCTGTCGATTTTTAGGGAAACTCTGAAGAAGACCTCTAAGTTTGGCAGAATACCTGATCTCCACCGCCGAGACGCCTGATGAAGCAGATGACCTTCGCCGACGCCGAGTACGCTGGCAAACGCAAGCAAACCCGTAAA
>NZ_JALHBH010000013.1:0-263 GCF_022836805.1 Pseudomonas sp. RGM 3321 | reverse complement strand
AGCAACTGCAGAGTTGATCGAAGCGCAAGTGGTTGAAGTTGCAAAGGAAACTTTGAAAGCTTCTTAAAATAACCGCTTGACAGATACAAGAGACGCTGTAGAATGCGCGCCTCGGTTGAGACGAAAGATCTTAACTACCCGCTCTTTAACAACTGAATCAAGCAATTCGTGTGGGTGCTTGTGGTGTCAGACTGAAGTCAACAGATTATCAGCAACCCAAGTTACTCCGCGAGAAATCAAAGATGTAACCAACGATTGCTGAG